>JAGLTP010000658.1 GCA_023135215.1 Candidatus Heimdallarchaeota archaeon | reverse complement strand
AAATCAACAATCTCTGGGAAACTTTCGTTTAAAAATTCTAATTTATTTACCATTTCAGTATAATTATGATAAGGTCCTAAGTTATCACCCCAGAATACAACATCTTCTCCTAGTATATTACCTGGCGCACCAGCCAATTCTTCCCATAGCCAGACATAAGAAGTATAATTCTGTTCCTTGACAACATCAGTATTAAATGATGTTACATTGCTTGATTGCAAATTGGTAACCAAGACAATTAAGATTAAGGTTTTCAGAATTATTCTTATTCTCATTGACTTAAGAATGATTTCATCCTTAATAAATTTCACTTTTCAAATGAGGGATAATATTAGAATAAAGAAAAGAGAAGAAAAGGGAAAAGATTATTCTCTCTGAATTTTGCGTATTAGAGTTTTATTCTTGTCATAAAGACTGATTATCATAGGCATCTTACCAGGCAGAGAATGTGTAGCACAAGCCATACAAGGATCGTATGCTCTGAATGACATCTCAACCATATTTAGTATTCCTTGATCTGGTTGCTCGGTTTCTATTAAACCTCTTGCAGCTTTTTCCACTGATTTTTCAAGTGCATACTTATTGTTAGTTGTGGCTACAATTAGGTTTACTTCCTTAGCCAATCCTTTCTCATCACATTTATAATGATGATACAAAGTTCCTCTACAGGCTTCGACAACGCCCATACCTTCAGTGGGAGTATCAGTTGCGAATGTTCTGAAATCATTACTTGTGATATCAGGATCAGTTAGAAGCTCTAATACTCTTTCAGCTGCATTTAGTTGCTCAATTACTCTTGCCCAATTGTAAGCTAATGTTTGGTTAGCAGGTTTTCCACCCAAGACTTCATAGAATTTCTCATACTCTTTTTGAGCTAAAGGTGTTGACATACCATCAGAAGCATTTAATCTTGCTAATGGACCTGCACGATATAATCCTTTCTCAAGTCCAAGCTTTTTCAAATAAGTTCTTTTAACATAACTATAAGGAATTGGTACTTCAGCGATATGTTCTAAGTAATCTTTGGCCTCATATTTAGCAAATTCTTTACCTTCAGGAGAGGTTATTCGAATATGCCCATCATAGAAATTAACTTTATTGTTTTCATCTACTAAACCCATGTTGTAAGCAACAAGACTATAGGTATCAGATAAAATTAAGTCAACATAATCTTTATTTTCTAAGACAACGTCGTGGAAGATTTTCTGTGTGAATGATGAAAATTCTACACAGCTTTCCGCCATAGGAATCATTTTATCTCGATCTTCTTCTGAAAGACCTTTACTCACTCCACCAGGTATAGCAACTGCATGAAAAATCTTGCTTCCAGTTAGTATTTGAAGCATTTGTTGCCCATAAGATCTATGTTTAATCACTTCTTTTGCAACGTCTACACCTACTTTAGCAATTACACCAAGGATATTTCTTTCAGCAGGTGGAGCTGATGGACCTACAACAAAATCCGGTCCTTGTAAGAAGTAAAAGCCTAATGTATGATCTTCGAATACATAAGCATTGAACATCAGTTCCCTTAATTTGTGAGCTACAGATGTTGGTTCTACTCCAAAAGCCATATCTAAAGCTTTAGCAGAAGCCATATGATGAGACATTGGACAAACACCACAGATCTTTGAAGTTATTCTAGGGAGTTCTTCTACTCTTCTTCCTTCACAGAATTTCTCAAATCCTCTAAATTCCGGTACTTGCAAATATACATCTTTTATTTTTCCAGAATCATCTAGAATTATGTCTATTTTTGCATGACCTTCTAGTCGAGTAATTGGATCAATAATTATGTGTTTAACATTCTTTTCTGTCATTGTTTTACCTCCTTTTTGACACCACTTTGCTTTATTAGTGACTTGGATACGCCAAAGTAGTATAATGTTCCAACAGGATCGACTATAGTACTGACTATCTCCTTTATTTCTTCATGATCATCAGAATCTATCAGCCCACCTAAAACCGAAATCATCTTAGCACCTTGATCAAATACTTGATCTGTTGGTCCCATACAACCGCGACATGGCATGTTTACCGAAATACAAGCAGCATCACACCCCGAACGTGTTGCGGGTCCCATACAGATTAAACCTTGTTCTAGAAGACAATCTGTTTCATTTGGTTGAAATTCATAGATTCTTTTAAATTCCTTAATCTTCCTTTCATCGTGTTTCTCTCTTGGACAATCATGACAAACAGTAAGATTTGGAGCTAGAACTGATCCCTTTGGAGGAAGTTTTCCTGAAGCAATAGCTTCTACAGCATTCCAGACGAGTGTATCTTTTGGTGGACATCCAGGTAAATAATATTCAACATCTACAACCTGATCTAGAGCATAATTTGCAGGGAGTACATCAGGGATATGAACTTCTTTATATTGCAACTGTGGTTTGATTTGTTCAGGATTTTCAGTTGAATCGCTGGTAATATATGCTCTATGTAATAGCTCTTCTTTGGTAGAAAGGTTCCCTAAACCAATTACTCCTCCAAAGCAAGAGCATGAGCCAAACGCAATTAAGGTTTTGGATTTTGCTCGTAGTAAGCGAGCTAATTCTGCATTTTCTTCTGTTCTTATCGAACCATTGAAGAAAGTTACATCAATGCTTTTATCTTCCATTGCTCTTACATCATCGTATTTGATATCAATTGCTACTGGCCAGAATACAATATCAGCTATTGCTACTACATCTAAAATTTTCTCATCTATATCAAGCACTGTAACTTCACATCCCCCACAGCTCGCAGCCCAATAAAATGCAATTTTCAATTTATCACTCATTTGATTCATCCTCCATTTGCAAAGGTGCTAGTGTCGGTAGTTGTATAGGTCCTAATTCTTTTATTGAAGAGGTTATATTTATGAGAAATTCTTTTAATTTCTGGGCTTCAGATGCTGAAATCCAAGTCAGTTGAAATCTTCTCTCATCTATACCAAATTGCTTAAGTGTTTCTTTGAGCAATTCATATCGTCTCATAGTTTTGTAATTACCTTCGATGTAATGACAATCTCCTGGATGGCATCCAGATATGAATACTGCATCAGCACCATCAGCAAAAGCTTTCAATACGAAAGTAGGATCGACACGTCCAGTGCAAGGTACTTTAATAAAGATGGAATTTGGTGGATAATCGATTCTACTTATACCAGCAAGATCTGCTCCTGCGTAGGAACACCACTTGCATAGAAAACCAACTATTTTTGGTTCCCAATCTGTTTTTTCAATAGTTTTTTCATCTATTACTACCATTTTCATCACCTCTCCAGTACTCCTTCAATTTCTGCGAAAATCTGTTTATCAGTATAACCTTTGTGGATTATTGCTCCTGATGGACAACTGGCAACACATACACCACATCCTTGACATAGTGCTGAATCTATTTTTGCAATCTCTTTTTCCTCATCAAAGCTGATTGCCAAATACGGACATAATCCTATGCAGTTTCGACATCCAGAGCAATGATCATCCTCTATTTCAGCTTTCGTCGGTTCTGTAATATATTCTCCTCTTGCAATCTTTGAAAGAACAGCAGCAGCAGCAGATTCTCCTTGAGCTACAGAATCAGGTACATCTTTTGGAAACTGACAAGCACCTGCTACATGAATCCCTTCTACAACAGTTTCAGTTGGAGCAAGCTTTGGATGCTTTTCATTATAGAATCCTTCTTCAGTACATGGTAGATGGAGTATATGCGCTAACTCTCTAGCATCTTTCTTAGGTTCAATGCCAACCATTAGAATCACAAGATCAACAGGTACTCTCAAAATAGCTCCAAGAAGAGTGTCTTCTGCTACTACAGTTAACCTTCCTTCATCTTCTGGTAAGTCAGGAATATTCGTTATTTCAGCTACTTTTCCTCTTATAATTCGTATATCACTTCTGAGCATTTTCTGATAATATTCTTCATACCCTTTACCAGCTGCTCTAATATCTATGTAAAACTCATAGACATGAGAATCGGGTAATTTGTCTCTTATGAGATTTGCAGCTTTAAGAGCATTCATACAACAAAGTCTTGAACAGTATCTGTTCGTATTTTCATCTCTACTTCCAATGCAATGAAGGATAGCAGCACTTTTTATTTCTTCAACTCCAGGGAAGAAGAATTCTCCTTCTGTAGGTCCACTTGCACTGGAGATTCTCTCAAATTCCAATGAAGTAATTACATTGGGATATTTTCCATATCCATATTGTGGAAGTCGATTTGGATCAAAAGTATCAAAACCTGTTGTAACAATTATTGCTCCTACTTCTCTCTCAACAATTTCATCTTCTTGCTCATAATCTATAGCATCAGGTTCACATACATCCTGACATATTTTGCAATCACCTGTTTGGAAGTGAATACAATTATCTCGGTCTAT
Organism: Candidatus Heimdallarchaeota archaeon; assembly: GCA_023135215.1. Next base: position 1,510 of record JAGLTP010000658.1, on the reverse strand, counting down.
AACAGGGATTTTTGGTACAGCTTGTGGAAAAGGTGTATAAACTGCAGGTCTATTTGCTAATCCTTGATCAAATTCAGATAATATTGGTCTTGGAGTATATTTTGTGAGATTTTCTAGTTGCACTGCTTTAGCATCCGTTGGGCAGTATGTCGAACAGGAACCACAAGTCCTACATACTTCATGAAAATCTTCGAATGGTAAACTAACTTTTCTTTCAATTCCTCGGTTAACGAATTCGATTGCTTTGAAACCCATTCTTTCATTACAGACTCTTATACAAAGACCACATAAAATACAGACGTCTTCAAATTCCTTTGTGAATCTTGTTTCTTTGACACCATATTTATAAGCAAGATCCAAGATATCTTCTGCTTCCGGAGCCCTTGCAAGAAGAAGTTCAATCATCTTCTTACGACCATTAACTACTCGTTCACTCTCGGTTTGAATATTCATGCCTTCTTCAACAATATACTGGCATGAAGCTTGATACATTGTTTGTCCATTTAGTTCAATTTCTACAGTACAGAGACGACATGCACCATAAGGACTAAGAGCTTTATGATAACAAAGAGTCGGAATTTCCAATCCCATTGCTTGAGCAGCTTCAAGAATTGTTTTTCCTTCTTCAATATCATATTCTTGATCGTTTATAGTTATTTTCACCATTATTTATCACCACTCCTTATTAGAATAGCATCGTATCTACACGTATCAAAACAGACACCGCATTTTATACAGAGTTCTTGGTTAATCTTGTGGACTTTGTCTTTTTTCCCTTCTATCGCATTTTCTGGACAAAGTCTAGCACATGCTTGACATCCAACACAATTATCTTTGATTATTTCATAGGTGATCAATGCTTTGCAAACTTTTGCTGAGCATTCTTTATTCTCGATATGAGATATATATTCATCTTTGAAATATCTTAAAGTTGTCAGAACAGGATTTGGAGCTGTAGTTCCTAAACCACACATTGAGAAATCAACAATTGATTGTCCAAGCTCTTCTAAGTAAACAAGGTCTTCTAAGACAGCTTTTCCATCAGTTATTTTTTCTAGAATCTCGTGACAAGCATCCAATCCATCTCGACAGGAAACACATTTACCACAAGATTCATCTCGAGTGAAATCTATAAAGAATTTCGCGAGATCCACCATACAAGTATCTTCATCGAGAACAATCATTCCTCCTGAACCCATTATAGATCCAGCTTCTTTGAGACTCTCATAATCTACTGGTAAATCTATATAGCTTTCAGGTAGACATCCACCTGAAGGTCCTCCAGTTTGAATAGCTTTGAATTTCTTATTATCTATTATACCTCCACCTACATCATAGATGATTTCTCTCAAAGTAATTCCCATAGGAACTTCTACTAGACCTGTGTTGTTGATTTTACCAACTAGAGAGAATACTTTAGTTCCTTTACTGGTTTCTGTTCCTAAAGATGAGTACCAATCATGTCCTTTCAGAATGATTGGTGGAACGTTAGCCCATGTTTCTACATTGT
>JAGLTP010000657.1 GCA_023135215.1 Candidatus Heimdallarchaeota archaeon | reverse complement strand
ATTGTTCAACCAAGACAACAAATATTCGTTTTGATAGAAGATTTTGAGCTTATCATTAGCTTTATCTTCAGATTCAAGCAAAATCTCTCCTGAAGTGAACCCACCCTCTTCCTTTCTCGAGAATTTGCTGATCTTTCCTCTGAATACCTCCTTTGTCTCAGGAATTACTTCAAGAATAACTCTGATTGGATTCATTCTTATTCTAGTGGCTTCTCTTACTTTTCTTCCAAGCTCTATCGCTTTGGAAAAAGTTTTCGGGATCACTGCAGTGTTTGCTTGACTTATCGCCATAGGACATCTAGCAACGCTTACACTCCCTCCAGATAATCTAGCAGCAGTTCTTGCTATAACTTCTCCTCTAATATCGTCGACTGCAGATTCAACAATCTGGATATCACCATATGAATTAACAATTGAATAAGGTGAAATGGCTATACTCATTACCACTGTGGTGCTAATAGAAATCTTTGGCTTACTTCTTCCACAACAATCTCCGTTGACTGCAATTTTTCCCATTTGTGAAGCAACTATTAATGGTACAATACTGTTGTAGGGTCCTAGTTCTGTGGCAACAAATCCTTGAAAACTGATATTTAAAAATCTTTCAAGCGTCTCTACAGCTTTAATCATAGGTTCGTGTTCAACGCTTTCCAAACCTTCAACTAGTTTCCTTTCTTCTTTTGTAATCCCTCCGCCAACTATCCCTATTATGCAAATAGAGTCTTCTTCTTGGAAGTCTGAGAGATCAGCGATAGTGAAAAACTCTTCTCTGTCATAAATTTCGTTAATTTTATCAATCGCTTTAACATCACTCCCCCCACCACCACAAGCTAATATTTTCGCTCCAATCACGAGATCTAGAGCTTCTCTTCTTGAAAGATTTTTAATCGTCAATTTCTATCAGTTACATTGATACATCTGAAGCTTTTTATGCTTTTTCCACGCTTGTTCAAGTGGTTGATTGTTTTTAAATAGTGATTTAGATGGCATCAAATATAATAACAACACAAAAAACTGAAGGCTCGAAATTTGAAGGTATAACGAGTATAAAAGGAGAAAACGATATTTCTTCCAAACACTCTGATTACATCAATGATGAATCAAAACTAGCTGGTGGATCAGCTCGATGGTTATTTTTCCCACAAAACGAAGCGGATATTGTTGCCATTGTTAACAAGATGAGAGAAGATAGCATTCCAATAACTATCTCGGGGGGTAGAACTGGAATAGTAGGTAGTGCAGTTCCATTTGGTGGAACTGTAGTTTCTTTTGATCATATGAACAATATAATAGGTCTTGGTTATGATGAAGATAAGAAGAAATATTTCTTGAGGATGGAACCTGGTGTTGCACTGGATTCTCTAGATGAGATAATTAAGAACAAAGAATTAACGAACGAAAATAATCTCTCTCAGACAACAGATTATGTAACCAAATTCAAACAGGAGCAAGATACCTATATGTTTCCTGTAGATCCTACAGAAATGACAGCTATGGTAGGAGGATCTATTGCCGCAAATGCTTCTGGAGCAAGATCCTTCAAATATGGTGCAATGAGACCTTGGGTGAGAAGACTTAGAGTATTATTAGACACTGGAGAGGTGTTGGATATAACTCGAGGTCAAGTTAAAGAGATTGATGGTGTTTTCATCATAAAAAAAGAAAATCAAGAAGTGAAAGTTAAAATTCCAACATATCAAATGCCAAAAGCAAAAAATGCCGCTGGATTATGGGCAGAAAAAGATATGGACTTAATAGACCTCTTTATTGGTTCAGAGGGAATCTTTGGTATAATTTCAGAAGTTGATCTATGGATAACAAAACGACCAATAGGGCTTCCTAATGTTATGTTCTTCCCTTCAGAGAAAGATGCGATTAATTTTGTTATAAAGCTACGAGATGATGATGAGCTTGAGGTTGAATACATAGAGTTTTTCGATGAACACTCATTTGAATTAATGAAGAGTAGACAAGATACAAATCCAGCTTTAGCTAATCTAGCGACTATTCCAGAGGATATGAATATAGCAATATTTTTCGAAGTACCATATTCAGAAGAATCACTTGAAGACATTATTCTGAAATTAGAAGATATTGCTGTAGCGTGTAATTCATCAATTGACTATTGTTGGTCTGGATTTGATGAAGTCGAGAAAGAGAATTTTAGACTTATGAGACATGCTGTTCCAGAGATAGTCAACAGTATTATAGGAAAACGAAAACATGAGTACCCCAAATTACACAAACTAGGTACTGACATGTCAGTTGCTGATGAACATCTAAAAGAAATGATGAAAATTTATCATGAAACTTTAGAAGAGGTTGGATTGGAATATGTTATCTGGGGACATATTGGTGATAATCATGTTCATGTAAACATTCTTCCAAGGAATATGGATGAATTAGAACTAGGAAAGACGATATACAAGAAATTTGCTTCAAAAGCTATAGAATTTGAAGGATCTGTGTCTGCTGAACATGGTATAGGGAAAATGAAACATGAATATCTACAGATTATGTATGGTGAAGAAGGTATAGCACAAATGCGTTCAGTAAAAACGAAACTAGATCCTCAAGGCTTATTCAATAGAGACAATATTTTTCCATGGGTGTAAATTGAAAAACCCAAATTTTTTCCCCCTTCCTTTGTTTTTTCTTTTAAATTTTCTTAAGCTCTTTCCACTCTAATCCCAATCATTAGGCCATACCATTTTATTTTATAAAATACTATTATATGTTGAGAGGAAAACTTTCTCAGCTTATGAGAAAACTTATAAATGTTCGAGAAAAACTTAACTTGGATGTCTGAGTACATTATCAAGAATTACGAAGATGGATTCGAACTAGAGCAGGAGAAAGTAGGTGTTCAAGTCTCACAAGACTGGATTAATGCCCATCAGACTCCTGCTGACCGATTGAAGGAAGTATATTCACAACCTGAATTTGATCCTGAAACAAGACATTACTGTTTCAAAGGTGATAAGATGGTAGGCTTTCTTACCTCAAAAGTATTGAAAGAAGAAGAAGGTGAAGAGAAGAAAGCTAGTTTGGTTTTTCCTTCAGTGTTGTCTGGTCATGAAGAAGCTGTAGGATTGCTTTATGATGCAGCAATAAAGACTCTTAAAGAAAAGGGAGTCAAGATAGTTGAAGCTTACGCATCTGCTTTATGTGGTAGTCAAGTTGAGCTAGCCAATAAATATGATTTCAATTATGTTAAGGATGTAGAAAATATCGTTTATTCCCTAAAGGTATCCAATATTGATGATACTGTTGATACTTCTAAAGTAAGAAAATTCGATATGGAGAAAGATGTTGAGAAGTGGCTAGAGATTATTAAATCACTTGACAATTTAGATGATGAAAGAGTTGAAAAAATAAAGAATGAACTAGTAAGTGAAGCAGAAAATATAGTTGCTCATTTGATTATAGAGGAAGAGAACGAAATAGTGGGGACATTTCTAATCTTCAGAAATCCCATCAAGAAAAACGCAGCAAATTTGGCTTTGCCATATGTAACCGATGCCAAATATCTGAAAATGCTAGTTGCTAAAGCAGCAAAAATAGCAGCAAAAAGTGGTATCGATTATTATCTCATATGGTTATTTGCCAATAGATTTCATCTGAAAAAACATGTACAGCAACTTAACGTAAATTACGCTCAACCTAGCGCCTCATTATTCCACAAGGACATATGAGCGATAGCGTTGTTTTGTTCGTTTAGATCACCTAACGAGACGAGCAAGTCAAGCTTGGTAAAGCAAGTTTCAAGGCTATGGACGTACTCATTCTTGGAACTCACTTTCCAATAGACCACAGACTTTCCAAAACGGGAGGGAGTTTCTTCTTCTTCTAATGCCTAATGGAACCAAGGTTTATCTTGAAATAGCTTTGAAAATTACAAAAATAATACGGAAAGAATCTGTGTATGAAGATCAAACTACTATGTTTTCACTTCACTTATTTTCTCAACTTCTTCTTCCCCTTCTTTCTTTTTAGGATTAATTAAATTTTGATAATCCTTTACTTTACCTTCTTCACTTGTTTCTTCTAAAACTAAAACATATTCAAGGCAACCTCTAGCTCTTTCTCTTCGTTGGATCATATCATCAACATTCGTGGTTATGTCTAAATGAATTACAACATCAGCAGCTTCTAAGTTTAATCCCCTTCCTCCAAGAGGGGTAAATACTAAAACATTAACATTCCCATTCTCAAATTCAGTCAAAGTTCTTCTGCGAGTATCTTCTAAGGTCTTACCTGAGATGTAGCTTACATCAGGAAATTTCAGGGCTTTTAACAATGCATTAATCTGACTACCAAGTGCTAAATATCTGGTGAATAGAAGGACCTGTGCTCCTCTAATAACGTGATCGTGAATAATATCTATTGCAGCACTAACTTTAGGTTGTACTAAAGCTCTAGTAGTTTTTTCTTCAGGTTGATCATACCTCGGTAGATCAACTCGATAGGAGATGATTTCTTTACTTACCTCGATAATTGATTTGAAGATCTCTTTGTTTTCGTCATTTTCTATATATTTTAGAAATTCACCTGGAGTAGATTCTAATAAGAGCAATCTAGAATGTGTCATTTTGAAAAGAAGTAGAAAAGCAGTAACTAATTCTTCCCTCGATTCATTATCCTTAATGGAATATTTACTAACCTTGAAGGGATATTCTTTGGGTTCAGATTGTAGACGATCTAATATTCCTCCGTAGGAAAGTTTAATGATTTCCAATCTTGAAAGCTTTGAACCCAGATGCTTCTGGATAGTTTCGATTGGTTTTGTAATATGAGTAGAGATTAATTTATCTATCTTAATATAATCCTCACGTCTGATTTTCTGAATTTTGGTTATTGTTTCATAAGGAGATAAGTCTAATCTCTGCATTAAATGAGTGTCTTGTCCTAGAAGTTTCAGTATTGCTTTTGCTCTCTGACTATCTCGAGTACCCGTTAAACCTAGTATGGGAAAGTTGTTTCCTTTAGTTCTTGCTCGGAATAAAACCTCAAAGTACTTACTTAATCTAAAACCAGTCATCTCCCTAGCTAATAGATCTGTAGCTTCATCTACGACACAGACGCTGATGTTCTGAAAGATGTCAATTTTTAACTTGCTTCTAATTTCAAAATGGTCATTCATCAGAGTTGTAATTGGAGAAAAAATCACTGAAGATGCTTCATACATTTTACTTCTCTGTCGTAAGCTTAGTCCTTTACCTGTTGGATCATAAAGATATCCAAGTTTTTCTATAAAACCGAATTTCTTGGCCATCTCTAAAGCCTGACGACAACGTAATCCTGCTGCTTCTCGAGCGGATGTAAAGATAAACTGGGCTTTAGGATTTTCTTGTTTTATAACCAGAAATGTAAGTAGAGCGATTATGGTTTTTCCTGTACCGTAGGGATAATTCAATAAAACTGATTTCTCATCGTGATTCTCAATTATCTCTTTAACAGCTGATAATTGATAATCTCTATTTTCAATATCCAACCCATTTAGCAAATCTTCAAAATCAGTTTGTAAGTTCATTCTGGTCAATCTGGAGTTTTTTGAGATTTAAAACCTATTTTTTTTGTTTTTAAGTTTTGTTAAAAAAGAAGAAATGAAGAAATAGACTATTTTTCTTTATCCATCTCTTTTTTAGCCATTTCCATGAATTTCTTACCTATCTCTCTGAATGGAGCTGGTATCTTTTCTAAATCGAAATCGTCTACTCCTTTGAACTCCATTTTGTCTCCATCTTTGGTTGTAAATGAAAACTTCTTCTCTTCTTCTTTCTTCTTCTTCCTTTTACCAATTGCCCCAAGTGCAGAAGCAATAACAAAGAGTATGAACATTCCTATAAAGGTGAGAAGACTAAGCAATATTATAGTTGTTTTTTCACTCACAAATGAATCTGGTGTTCCCCAGGTTTTGAGTCCCCAGATGACAAAAGTAAACCAAGCACCAAAGATAGCTAAAGTAAATAAACGAGATATTGATTTTCCAATTTTACTCAAATAAAATCACCTAGGTTCGGAAATTCCGTCTTCATATATAAGAATATATCTAGAACGAAACTAGATTATTCCTGATACGCTTTTGAACCATTCAACCGTTTTATCAAAAGCTTCTTCTTTTGAAACAATCGGTTTATATCCAAAGTCCTTTTCAGCTTTTTCACTAACAAAAGTGTGATCTATACATGTTTGTATAACTGCGAATCTGTTAAAGTTTGATTTAGGTGCAAGTTTCTCAGCAAACCAAGCCAAAAAGTAGGCTATTTTATAAGGAATGGATTTCTCTGGAACAGGCAGATTCAACGCTTCAAGAAAGGGTTTCATGAAAACAAATAGATTATCAGCTGGTTGATGATCCGCAACGAAGTAGCATTCTCCAGAAACTTTTGATCCAGGATAAAGATGTTTAGCTGCTAGTAAATGTGCATGTGCCGCATTTTCGGAATAAACATGCGAAAATTCTGCAGTTCCATCCCCTAGTTTAATGTTATTCTTGCTTTGAGCTACTTGAATTATATTTGTTATATGGTATTTGTCTCTTGGTCCATACATTCCCACAGGACGCAAAGAAACAGTCATTAACCCGTTTATATTGTTCGCTTCGATCGATGCTTTTTCTGCCAAAATCTTTGTGCGTGAATAGTTGTCTTTCGGTAATTTCCTCGGGTAGGGAAGAGATTCGTCTGCATATACTATTGGTTTTTTTCCATCAACAACTACATCTAGAGTTGAGGTATAAACAAATCTTGGAACTCCAAATTTGATGCAAGTATCAATAACATTCTGGTTACCCACAACATTTACTTCATCATAAACACTTCTGGGTGTTCCAGGATCCCAAACAGCTGCAGCAGTTTGAAAAACTGTATCTATTCCTTCACAAGCTGCTTCAACATCATCAAGGTTTCTAATATCACCTACTAGCGTCTCTACTCCCTCAATGTCTACTGGTACAAGATCCAGAACTCGAATGAAATGTCCTTCTTTCATTAGTTGAGAGACAATCTCATACCCTAACATCCCTGCTCCACCAATCACAAGACATCTACCAAGATTGGTTAAAGGTTGGTGTGTTGTTTCAGTACTTTTTTCAGTCATTAGAATCACCTCAATTACGTATTCTTATTGCATTTTCAGGACATTGTTCCACACACTTCATGCAAAGAGTGCAAAGTGAGGGATAAACTGGTGTTACTCTCCAAATCTTCGGATCGTAGGAGTCATCTTCTTTTTCAAATTTCAACGATTGATGTAAGAGAAAAATAGCGGGGTCACAAACTTTCAAACAAATTGTACAATCTCGAGGATCAATTTTGTTTCCATCACCACAGATTGAATAGTCAATCTTAATCTTTATTTTTCCCATATTGAAACCACACTTAATATTCTCCAGCTAAAGTTGGAATCTCTTTTCGAGCAACTAGATTTAAAGCTTCAAATCTACACGCATGTAAACAAACTCCACATCCATAGCATTTAGACTGATCAATAACTGCTCGTCTAGCTTTTTCATCAAAATCTATCGCACCAAACTGGCACATTGTGATACATCTTTTGCATCCTTGGCAATTATTAGGATTGTTTTCTACTACATATTCAGCTTTAAAAATTGATTTTATACCAAATTCTGTACGAGGTCTAAAACCAGCACACATAGGAGTTTGACACGCGCAAAGGTTGTTTATGTAAGGGTAAGCTCCATACCATATTGTACCTATGTATCCCTTTTTGTTAAATTCAGTGAATTTTTCTATAGCTTCTTCTTTTGTAAGTCTATACTTACTGTCCTCTGGTTCGGGAATGAAACGCGGAAGCTTATCAATGATTTCTGACATTATCCCGAAATTTATGCAACAAGCTTCCTTCTCTCCCTTATGCATATACCTGCACATACAGTATTTCATGATTAGACTGTTTTCAGGAATACATGTTTCCAAAATCGCAATCGCATCATCCAGAGGAATAACTTGCCCAATGTGACCTTCTGCTTTAAATGGATTTCTTGAAGGTTTTTCTGTATGAAGCATCTTTTCTGCTGTATATTTAACTATTCTACCAATAATGGGCATCTGCATTTTATACCCCATACCTACTGCACTAAAACCACCAAATTTTCTAACTTGCATAGCTTCGAAAGTTTTGTATTGCTCCAGCAGAAAATCCTTGAGATCAAGTTCTTTTGCTAATTCATCAGAATAGAGCTTTGCGTTCAAATACCATTTGCCAGACGCTCCATGTTTGAGGCAATAATCACACATTAAATTACACCGAACCAATAAGACTAGATAATCTGATTTGATTTCAAAAAACATTTTTATTTAAAATTTAAGCCACGCAATTATGTTATAATTAAGAATTGTGTTTACATATTCTTGTAAATGCCAAAATAAGTGGGACAAAAAATAGGAAAAGAGAAAAAAAAGATGAATCCCTACACCCTATGGTTCTAATTTTTCATAACCATATTGTTCCATATAATCTTTCCAGCTTTCATTAACTCTACGAATAGTATCCGAATCAATTTTATGTTTATTTGGTGTGTATTCACGTTTCTGTGATTCTGCATATTTTAACATATCACCTTTGTATTCTTCCCATCCACTAATGTTTAAATCCTTGTATACTCTTTCCATAGTTTCAGCTGGTGTCTGGATGAATTCTTCATATTTAATATGAACAATTCTGTCTTCTGGAATTAAATGTAAATCTTTGTTTTGATATTCGTACAATAGTTTGTAATTATCCAAAATATCCTGTTTCATCTTTTCTTTATCCCATGTTTGAAGTGTATAAATAGCGAATACTTCATCAAAGAATTTTACTGTACTTAGATATACTTCGTAAGGATTTCTGTAAGTATGAATGAATTTAGCATTAGGAAACATTTCTAATATATCTGGAATCCTATAACTGTGAGTTGGGTTCTTCAAGAACAGCTGCTTACCTTTATGCCCATATGTCAGCATTTGAACTAAATAATAGTAAGCTTTTTTCCATTTCGCTTTATCTTTTGGCATTCCTTCAAATGTTAGAAATCTTGTATATAAATCAAAATTGCGTGGAAAGATGAATCCTGTATAATATCCATATCTAGTAAATGTACCTATACAATACTCTTCTTCAGTTGGTTCTTCAACTCCCATGACAACATTATCCATTGGTCTTACATCTGGTAAAGATGCTTCCATTATCCAATTCGCAAATTTGGGAACACCTAAGTAGAACAAAGTTGCATATCCTTCTATATTGGAAACATACCCCTTGGATTTATCAAAAGCCATTAAGGTCATTAAATAGGTAGTTCCTGTTCTATAATGACCAATTATGAATATAGGATCCTCTTTGATTACTGTATTCTTTATTTTTCGATGATGTCGGATTTTTTGCCAAACCTTTAATGGAATAGTGATGAAGCTTATACCTATACCATAACCAAACCTTAACCAATATTTTGGGTGTATTCTAAATTTATTATCCCATAAAACCCTGAAAAGGTTCTGCATTGAGTAACCTGCAAGTGGCTCTTCGTGTACAATTAACCAATCTCTTTTTTTTCCCATTTGACCACAATCTTAAAACTTATTTTTCTCTTTTGAAGAAGAAAAAACTCGTTGCTTATTAAATATTACTCGAAACAATAACTCAAAGTCCTCTTTTATGACAACTTTTTCGACATTTTGAGACATTTTCAGTATAATTTACAAATGTTAGAAATTGAATCAAAAATAGTAATTTTAATGCATCATTTTTTTCGAGTGCATAAACCAAATTCATATAGTATTTCTTTTACTAAAACCAGATCAACTTTGTACTTCATCGATATCTTGGATAAGGTCATGCCTTTCAAACATTGTAGAACTATATCAGGAAGAATTTCTATATTTCTTGATTTATGTCTAACTGATGAAACATTAACTCCTGAATTACGAATTAGTCTGTTAAGTTGTTTCTCTGTCATGTCCAAGAATATAGCAATTGCATCATTCTCATATCCTCTGTTTTTCATCTGGATATATCTAGCAATTGCAAGTGTTTCCCTATCTTTCTTATTTAGTACTAACCCTTTATCCTCTAAGACTTTCCTTACTGTATAGTATGTTATGCTTAATTCTTTAGCAATTTCGTGTTTTGTTTTACCTTGCTTAAATAGGTGGACAATGTCGTGATGTTTTAGTTTATGATAATCAGCTATTGTTCTTGTCTGGATATCATTCTCCTTGAGAACTTTTGATGCCGTATGTCTATTGATCTCAAGTAATTCTGCTATTTCGTAGGTAGATAATCCCTCATCATACATCTCAATTATCAATGCATCTCTTTCAGATAATGGTCTGTATTTTGTAAAATCTTGATAAGTCTCTCCTTTAAGTGCGGCGTCATTACCTTGATTTTCTCTCTGGGACATTGTCGATCCTTCCTAAATTATCTTGCATACACTAGAATAGCTAAATCCACTCTAAGTAACATTTGCTGAGACCATTATAAAATTTTTGCACACTACTCAGCTGAGAAAAACAGTTTGTTCCATGCTCTAGAAAGGAATTGTTTATATTTTTCGCTGTCTGCTGAAACTCTATGAAGAAAGAAAAAATAATTGAGGAAGGTTATAACAAGATTGCTCTCAAATATCA
>JAGLTP010000656.1 GCA_023135215.1 Candidatus Heimdallarchaeota archaeon | reverse complement strand
GGTTTAGTTTTCACAATATTTATCTTATTATCTGGATTTTTTATAGGAACAACCTCTACTACACAATCTCTAGTTTTAGAGGAACAAACAATTATTATAGAATTAGCTCTTACTCCACATGTACCCATTTCAATTCAAGAAGATAGCGATTTTGAATCATATTCTTTTACAGGTACTGGATCCGAATCAAATCCTTACATAATTGACAGTTTGGAGATTATTACAGCTAATCCAGTTGGAATTTTAATTTCAAACACAAGTAAGTATTTCGAAATCACTAATTGTTTTATCTCTGCAGATGAATTTGACATCGAACTTGAAGATAATGCAGAGGGAACAGTCTATGTTTATAATAACTATCTTGCAGGCGGTGGTGCAAGTGGATTGATATTCACGAATTCACCAGGAAGCGTTGTTGAGAATAATATAGCATTTAATGGAGGATTTCGTGGGATTCATTGTATTAATAGTCCAAATAGCATTTTTAGAGAGAACTATTTGAACAACAGCCATAATGCAGGACTATATGTTCAATATAGTAATTATATTTTGATTGAAGATAACACAGCTTTTTCAAATGAGCAGATTGGTATCTGGATAAGTGAATCAAGTAATTCAACAGTAAAAGATAATTACTTCTTTGATAATGGAAATGAGGCGCTCAGAATAGCTGAAGATAGTGATAATAATTCCGTCTACGATAATATTTTTGAAAGAAATGGACATGGTATATACATTGGTGATTCAAGTTATAACCATATAATCCTCAACACATTGTCTGAGAGTGATTATTGTGGTATAAAATTTGGTTGGTTTGGTTCAGGTAGTCACTATAATCTTATAGAGTATAACGACATTTATCACAATAAAGAGTATGGTGTTTCAATAACTGAAGAAGATCAACATAATGTAATTAGACGAAATAAGTTTACTACCAATCTAACAAGAGAGAGCCAAGCATTAGATGATGGTCCGAATAATCTGTTTTACGATGAAATCCTATTGAAAGGGAACTTTTGGTCTGATTTAGGAGATAACCTTAATTATACAATTAACGGAAATGCAGGAAATAAAGACCTTTATCCGTTAAGATTCCCACCAAACTACCTGGATTCAAACGCACCAACAATCCAAGGAATTAATGATTTTGAGATTTCGGAAGGAGAAACAAATATCCAAGTTAGTTGGATTATTTCTGATAATAATCCTGATAATTATACTATTTACAAGAATGATGAAATCATAACTTCTGGAAGATGGAATGACAATCAAAATATAACTATAATCCTAGATGATTTAGCAATTGGAACAAATAACATAACTATTATTGCAGATGACGAGGAAGGGAATTTTGTGACTGATACTGTTGTAATAACTGTAACTGGAAAAGCTTCATTTCTACTTGTTTTCTCGATTGTCGGATTATTTAGTCTTAGTTTCATTTTCTTGAGGAGAAGAAGGTAATTCACCTTCTCCTTTTTCTAATATTCCGGGATCAGATATCACAAATAGTACGAAAAACTGAAACCGCGGCAAAAGTTGAGAGGAATATCTTACCACAAGATTATTTTTTTATGTGGTAAGATTTCTCTTTTAATTTTTCGCGGGTGTTCGATGGTGAGTTTTATTCTAGCTGCACGTCTACAATAACTGTCAGATTAGCAAAGAAATGGCTATATTCAAAAGCAAATATTTCCAAGTCGGATTGTTTTGTTGAGTAAATTTTTGTCTCTCCCCAATATAAACTGACAATAATTTGACGAATAGTTGCGTCTGTTGCAGCTTCACACCGGAAATCAGTAAAAGCAATACAGTATTGATTCTTAAGTTGAATAGTTACCTGTAAGCCTTTATTTGTCACTTCGGAAGTTTGAGTAGTAGCATTTACTGAGCTCATAGAGATTGGATCAAAACTCCAAACTCCTCCGTCTTCTGTAGCATTTTCGCCATACATTCCGTTAATCTCATAATCAAAAGTCATCTCAAAGGAAAATATCTCTGTTGGCCAAAAATGATAAGCAGCATACCCCCCTCCAGCTAGAACGAGAACAACTATTACTCCAATTAGTGCTTTGTTAACCAATTTAAACGCCTAAAGTAATA
>JAGLTP010000655.1 GCA_023135215.1 Candidatus Heimdallarchaeota archaeon | reverse complement strand
TTTTCGATTTTTATGTTGGTTTTTCGTGGAAGACGAAGAAAAGAAACAATTGCCGATGCAGAACTTCCTACAGATGTTGAAGACACAATTGAAACAAAATAAAGGAGCTAGATTATGTCTCAAGATCCTATAAAAAAAGTTGGTTTGATTATCCTCTTCATTGCAATTATTGTTGGATCTGTCTTTGGACTTCTTTTTGGTTTTCTACTTACAATTTGGGGAGGTCAACGTGGTTTCTTAGCCTTAATTATAGGTTCTGTTTTGGTTTTTATTGGTGCAGTATATGGTATTTTCAAAGTTTCTTTTAGTTTTACATGAAATTGAAGATGTAAAAACAATAAGGGATTTATCTGAAGTTCTTCAGTATTTACATTAATCACATGCCTGCATTTCTCCAGCTTCAGGAGAGTCATCAGCAACTTCAAATTGACTGTTATACAAATCTGCATAGAATCCGCATTTTGCGAGTAATTCTTTATGAGATCCCTGTTCAACAATATCTCCTTCATCCATGACAAGAATTAAATCTGCATTTCTGATAGTTGATAAACGATGAGCGATAACAAAACTTGTTCTGTTCTCCATAAGTTCATCCATTGCTCTCTGAATTAGAATTTCTGTACGAGTATCCACAGAACTTGTTGCTTCATCTAAAATGAGAATCGGAGGATCAGCTAATACAGCTCTTGCAATAGTAAGAAGTTGTTTCTGCCCTTCTGAAATGTTTGTTACTTCTTCGTTAAGCTCCATATGATATCCACCTGCTAAAGTGTGAACAAATTGGTCAACATGTGCAGCTTCAGCTGCTGCAACAACTTCTGCATCGTTAGCATCAGGACGTCCATAACGAATATTTTCCAATATGGATCCATTGAAGAGCCAGGTATCTTGAAGAACCATTCCAAACATATTGCGTAAATCTGTGCGTGTGAAATCATAGATGTTTTTTCCATCTACAAGTATAGTTCCCTCATTAACATCATAGAACCGCATAAGTAGCTTGACCATAGTAGTTTTTCCTGCTCCAGTTGGTCCAACGATAGCTATCTTCTGTCCAGGTTTGGCTACTGCTGAAAAGTTGTGAATG
>JAGLTP010000654.1 GCA_023135215.1 Candidatus Heimdallarchaeota archaeon | reverse complement strand
TAGCGAAGAAAGTGAGATTGTTCCAATCAGAGGGAAAGCAACCAGAAAGGAAAGCAGCAAGTTCAGAACAACCTTCATCAAACCAGATAGATTCATCAGAATCATGGTTGAAGTGGATAAGATGTTGAAATTCATGAGCAAGAGTAGTCTCGAATCTTTCAAGATAATCAAGATAAACCATCTCCCATTCATTGGATTTGTAATCACTCATACCATTGTTATTAAGATAATCTTGAGTATATTCATTCATAGGATCAAAGTAACCAGCAATACCAGAAGGAAGATTAGCAAAGAGAACAATGGTTTTACCATCACCAATAGTACCTAAACTACCTTCAAGAGAACCAAAAACATCCGTTTCATTGAAGAAAATTTTATTCTCAAAAATATCTTTTTCAGAAGCAATAACACCATTTATTGTTTCTCTTCCAAAAGCAGAGATAATGTTAGTTTGAACAAAGAAATAAGCATGAGTACTTTGAGAGATAAGTTCAGCAGAGAGAGAAGTATAATCATCAAGATTGTTATTAAGAATGTAAAAAGATTCTATATCTCCATCAGAATAGGAAAGGTGAGAGGGAATTATTAAAGGAATGCTAGAAGTGCTGATTTTATTTGAGAGAATTTCCTTATGTCTAAAATAAATATCATCGATTTTTCCTTTGGATACTGAATCTTGAAGGAGATTATCAGTATCAAAAGAAGAAATAGGTAAATCAGTATTCTGGAGAGGATGACAAGAAACTAGAACCACAAAAAGAATGAGAGAGAGGAATACTAAGGAATAGACCAACCTTCTCCAGAATAAACTGACTGTCATATTATCAAATCCTTTACTTTTTCATAGATTCTATTGTATTGTAAAGGATAAGAAAACAAGAG
This sequence comes from Candidatus Heimdallarchaeota archaeon, assembly GCA_023135215.1. The sequence goes on along the minus strand of JAGLTP010000654.1, from coordinate 1,204 downwards.
AGATGAGAACAATTCTCAGATTGATATATAAATTTAATCCCGACCATATAAAAACATGAAAAAAATTCCCAGAATCATAATTTCACTAAAATTTTATCAAAAGCACAATGAAAAATATAGGAAGACTCATAGTCTTTTTCTCCTCAATCACTCATGAAAAAAAGCAAAATAGAGAAGAAAAAAAGAAGAAAGAAAAGAAATTACGTTACATAAAGGTATATCTCATAAGCATCAATTATTCCCCAGCCATAGAGAGCGACATTTGACGTTTCATCATATGGATTGACTCCAAAGAAAGCTCCATTAATTTCATTCGTCCCTTCGTTTGGAGCAGAACAATCACCTGGAGCATAGCCTAAAGGATCTCCAATGTTAATGAATATACTATCTTCATCTCTTGGGTCATTGAAATCATCAATTGATAAAGTAATGTCTACTTGTTTTATAAGAGTAATAATGCCAGAAACTAATGGACAGGCATTACTTGTTCCGCTGAAATACGGGTTATATGGATCAAGAGGATTTACATCCCAACCTATGTGAGTAGATCTGTATATCGAAAGAATATCAACACCATAACCATAGTTAGATTTTAACTCTTTATACCAATGATTTATTGAAATTTTCAATTCATCGAAAAATAACGTTCTAATTGTTGGGGGGTCTCCTGAATCCAAATTAGTTCTAGCTGAAAAGCCAGGTTTGCCATCCGAAAAAGTTGTATCTGTAGCAGTCAACTCAAAAATCTGACTGCTTCCTTGTTTTTGTATCCACGCTTTTAAAGAAGAACCTTCTGCTTGAAACTTAACATGCCACCAGGTATTTAGCCAATTTTGGTTGAGAGGTTGATAATCTAAAGTAGTTTTTACACCATTGACATATTTTCTGATTTCAGCATAGTCTCTATATAATAGAACACAATAACCATTTTGAAATGTTGGATTAGCTTCTGGATCATTTTGATCAGTTCTTAACCACAGAGCACCCACTTGGTATTGTGTAGTATGAGCTCGCATCCATGTTTCAATAGTGCAATCAGGGATATTTCTTTCATACTGAACACCATCGTAAGTAACTCCATTTGAATCACCATGAGCTCGCAAAGATTGAGTGTTAACTCCATCACCTATGTAAAATTGTGAACTAAGAGTAAAATACTCAGGATGTGCATAGTTCCAATAGCCAGTTTCAAAAGTCTCGAAGT
>JAGLTP010000653.1 GCA_023135215.1 Candidatus Heimdallarchaeota archaeon | reverse complement strand
GTGTGACCGATTCTACATTTAGCCATAATAGGAATGCTTACCGCTGCCATAATCTCTTTGATTTTCTCTATACTTGCAGTACGAGCAATTCCACCAACTTTACGGACATCATAGGGGAGTTTATCTAAAACCATTACCGACACCGCACCAGCTTTTTCTGCTATTCGAGCTTGTTCTGCGTTAGTTACATCCATTATAACGCCGCCTTTAAGCATATCAGCTATACCATACTTGACTCTAATTGTACCAGTAATCTCTCCATCAACCTCTATTTCTCCAAATTTCTTATAATCCCAATAATCTTTCATTTGAGTTACCTCACGAGATATTCAAGTTACAACTTGTATATTCAAGACAAAACTTGAGTAAAACTTTATAACTTTTGTGATATGAAGATAAAACCAAGGAAAAAAAAGAAAAAAAAGGTGATTAGAGGACTATTTGATCAGAAACTGTAATCATTTGGTAATTTAGCATTATGGAAAGGATGAAATTGGAACAAGTGGTATGCTTCATAAACGGAGTATGAAGTATATTGTGCATAATAATCTAGAAAGACAGTTCTATCAATTATTGAATTCAATTGGACTCTAAGGTCAGTATCATAGAAAACACGACCTTTCAAACAATTATAATTTAAGACATCTGTTCTCATGGAAGGAACGCCCCATTCATCAGAAGTTTCTGTTTCAAATTGAACAAACACCGATTCGTACTGCTTTATCCAGAAACGTTTTTCAATTATATTAAAAGCATCAATCATCTCGTTTACGAAATCCTCATCATTTAGTAGATCAGGATTCCACATAGCTTCAAACCAACCATCTACAAGTATATCTGTTTTAGTAAAGATTTTCTTATCTTCATGTAAAAGAGCAAAGCTGAGTATATAGCAAATGAATGCAATGTCTACAACATTCATCTCTTTAGGGAGAGTCATAAAAGGACCATAGAGTAAGTCGTAATCGTGTGTACCATGAGCAACTTCAACCCAATCATCAAGAGTATCAAGATATATAGCATTTACTTCTAAACCTAGACTTTCAGTTTTAAGAATCATTTCGTCAACAAGAATCTGTCTTTCTGGTTCCATCAACCAGATATAGAAATCAACTTCAGTGGAGTCAGTTGTTGCTGTTTGCACAGCTGGTAGCCAAGCAAAAGTTACTATGCTGATCAAAATCATGCCGATTAATAGTTTTTTGTACTTCATTTTTTTCACCTCTGGAACCTCAAAGATTCCATTGGGTAAAAGAGAAATCCATTGCATAAATCATATCCGTGAAATTAAATAGTAAAACTATTTT
>JAGLTP010000652.1 GCA_023135215.1 Candidatus Heimdallarchaeota archaeon | reverse complement strand
ATCTGCTTCTCCGGTTAAGCTGAACGTTAGAGGAGATAGATAGGAGCTAGTATAGGTTTGTATTTCTAGTTTATGGGGATGATTTGTTTGTTTTGCAACTGTGATGCTCCCATCAGCAAGTTTTTCTGAGTTCATGTTTAAGGAATACTCTATTGCAGGTAAAACAACTGTTCCAATATAGCCATAATCAATGTTAATATGCAAAATCTGTTTTGAATTGCTAGTTACTGGTTTTAAAGAAGATAAATCAAAAGTGTAATCTAGACCATTACCCACCCAGTGTACATAATCTAAGACATTAAGCGGAAGAGCTTTCTCAAGTGAATAAGCTGACCCAGTAAGTTGTATATTGCTAATTTCCACTATATTTGGGCATGCTCCTATAATAAAATGAAAAGTTATTACATTCAATCCCAAACTAAGAGGTAAGAGAAATGTTAGAGAATTAAGGGTATCTTCCTCAAAATCCCTTGAATCAATAATAGAACCATTTATTTCAACTTCAATATCTTCCGAAAGTGCATCGAAATCATTACTGGAGAAACTGAGAGTAAGATTGCATCTATCTAATTCTTCACTATTGAGGAATGCAGAAATTACCCTTATATATCTATTTTTAGAAATTGAACCTTGTAAGATAAAAGAATCGGGAATTACAGGAAAGGGAGAAACTGTTTCACTAATTTGAGGGATTAATACAGGTTCAATGCTTGTTTCGCTGAGTATGGTTAGTGTTCCTGACAATATTGAAAAAGCGGTTTTGCCTTCACATGTTATAATAATGTCTGCTGTTCCAAAGAAACTCTGAGTGTATGAAAAAGATCTAGTTATGTCCTGCTCCAATTGATCTTGATGAGTACCAGTAATAATAAACTCAGTAGTGGTTTCATTAATAATAAAAGTGATTTTTAAGCCAGAACTATCTGTTTTATCTCCTGTGACAATGAAATACAAAATTATACTGTTGAATAGATCCAATTCTAAATTTGACCATGAAATTACAAACTCCTCTTTTCCTGAAGTAGAGTTATAATCATACTCTATTTCTTGATTGAGAGAGGAACACATGTTAGTTTGGGTTGCAAATCCAGAATTAGCAAATCCACTTGTAAAAATAAATGAAGGAAGAGTGAATACAAGAACTAATATTAACACCTGAAAGGATTTTCTACTGATTGACATTTTTTGTGTTCGATATAATTATCAGTAAAATGGCTTAAAAACGCGGTAAAAATTCTTCAAATTAAGGATAGTATCTTTTTCTATTTTGGTTCTTGCTGGGTTTAAATATAGAGATTGAATCTTTGATTTTCAAACTAAGTAGTACATGTACTAATGACAGTAAACTGATTTCAGAAATTAAACTAAAAACAGCTTCCCTCTCTTCAGCTATTGATGATTTTGAGGTCCTCTTATTCCAAAGCGCAGGTAGTTTATGAAAATAGAAAAACTTTGATTTTTTTTTCTTAAAACTTCTATAAAGTTTTGATTTTTTTTCCGCAAGATGAACAATGTAAAGAATCTGCATCAACCTTGCTTCCACAGTATTTGCAATTGGCAAGAACATTCTGTGCATAGGTTTGTTGTTGTGGATAGTAATCAGTATCTTGAGAAATAGTATCGTACTGTGTTGGTTTAATTTTCTTTTTGTAAAGAACAAAAACCAAAGCTCCAACTGATAATATTGAGATTATCAATGCCCAAATCAATCTTTCAGTATTGAGAGGTTTACGCATTGTTGGTAGAATGGGGGGTTCTTCTAAGGGATGGGGATCAATTGAATTTGCAGAACCATCGATTTCATAAGCTTTTTTCCTTTTCCAACTCGACCACCAGTTTCCCTCTAATTTATTCTCATCGTGCCAATCATTTCTAGTACCTGAATCATATGCCTGTGATTCTTCAGTTGTACTTTTAGCTAAATTGGTATAAGCTACAGAATTATGGTGAAAGCTGTTGTTTGCAGAATTAGTAAGATATATACCATAAAAAGATTGATTTTGGAAAAGATTGAAACTTATGTCACTTTCGTACATGGTATGGAAAAAACCTCCATTACCCGCACCTGAAAAAATATTTCCATAAATGGTTAGGTTTTTTGTTTGAACT
>JAGLTP010000651.1 GCA_023135215.1 Candidatus Heimdallarchaeota archaeon | reverse complement strand
CGTGTGTAACAATAAATCCTTCAATTCCAAACATTGTTGGGAGAAGGACGTCTTTATGTTCCGCTATTTTGAATGACATAATAGTTTCATCATATGCTTCTTGAGCTGATTCACCAAAAAGAGAAACCCATGATGCATCTCTACAAACCATTTGGTCAGTGCATTCACCATGTATGTTTATTGGAGCTGAAAATGCTCTATTAGCAACTGCTAATACTATTGGACATCTCAGCCCAGATGCCACATACAAGATTTCATACATCAGTGCTAATCCAGCTGATGCTGTAGCAGTAAAAACTCTCGCTCCTGTAAGGGATGCACCAACGCATGCAGACATAGCTGAATGTTCTGATTCCACAGGAATAAAAGAAGTATTTACTTCCCCGTTATTCACAAAATCACTATATCTTTCTACAATTATTGTTTGAGGAGTTATTGGATAAGCTGCAACCACATCAGGGTCAACTAATTTTACTGCATAAGCAACTGCTTCGTCTCCAGTCATTCCTTGTACTTTAGTTACCATTTTTTATCACCTAGTTAATCTCCTCATTTCAATTGCATCTGCAGGACAATGTTTTGCACAAATTCCACAACCTTTACAATATGCAATGTCGCAATCTGCTTTCATATCATCATCCATGATGATAGCAGCATCGGGACAATAGTAAAAACAATTCATACAACTGATGCATTTATCTTTGAAAATTACTGCTTTATGTGCAGACCAGTCTCCTGTTTTGTACTCATATGCTGTATGATATGGTACTACCCCACCTATGGGTAAGTTTTCGGTTCCCCACTTTTCTTCCACCCATTTTCTAAATTCCTTAGGAGCTTCTTTTGATGTCATTATTCCACCTCTTCATATGCTCTTTTTATAGCAGCAACATTTTTCTCTCCTAAAACTCCCTTAAACCTACCAGTTGTAACTTCAAGTAAACTTTCCAATTTAACCAACCCAGTTACTCTTAACAATGCTCCAAGCATTACTAAATTAGGAACATTTCTACCTATTTCTTC
>JAGLTP010000650.1 GCA_023135215.1 Candidatus Heimdallarchaeota archaeon | reverse complement strand
GTATTGTGAAAAACAACATAAAGAGGACCAAAAACTGTGACAACCCAAGATATAATCAACATTATGGTTCCTAATGCTAACATTATTATTATCTGGTGAATTCCAGGCCATCTATTACTGATCATATCAACTATTTTTTCTCCCCATATGGCAGAGGGGATGACAATTAGTAAAATAGGAGTGATTCCCATACTAATTGCTTGACCTATAGTTCTTCGCAAAGGATATGCTTTTTTCACTTTTTGTCCTTTAAGTTCAAGCTCTTCTAATTCTTCTTTAACCTCAACAACTTCTTTTGATTTTTTTCCAGCAAACATTTCTGAAGCTGCTGTTGTTGATTTTCTTACCATTGCAAAGAATGGGACATATTCCCTCAGTGACATAGGAATTAAGAAATCAAAAATGATTAAGAATAACTTAGCTCCAACAAAGACTGCTGTAAATAAGCAAGTTAGAAAGGTCACAGAAATACTTGCAGCTCTTGGGAATTCCTGTTTTTTGTCTATGTCTTCAGCTTCCTTAACTTCCTCAACTTGCTCTGTTTTAGAAGTTATACTATCTGATGACATAAAGAAACAATAGAATCATAGAATTTTAATATTTTGTAAGTGCTAATGCATAGAATTTATTGAGTTATTTTATTAGATGGTTGGAGATATGATCTTCTATAGAAATAATTTCTTCTTCAGAACAGTCATATATTTGGTAAATTAGCTCATCTATTTTCTTATCAATTTCCTCATCATATTCTGTAAGCATTTGATTCACAAATCCTTCTAATAATCGTTGATTTGATTCAGAAGGAATAAGAATCGGTAGATCATGAAGAAATGTTGGGAGGTAATGGAGATATTTTCCCATGATTTCTGAACCGGAGAACATTACATTATACATGAAACTAAACAATTTACTATTTAACAACCCTAAAATGCATTCTAACGAAAGATTAAGTTGTTTTCCTATCTCTCGTAGGTGTCCTAAAAGAAAAATATCTTTACAAGCGTAACCTTGCGTATCTATAGTTGCTCTCATTCTCAAAGCATGTTGGCAAATAATGATCTTTTTCTCCTTGAAGTATTTCAAATCTTGAAAATTGTTTTTGAGAGCTTTTGATTTTTCTCTATCATAATCAAGCCAATAACCATTCCACGTTACTTTATATCTCTCAACTTCCCTGTTTCCACCAAAAGGTTTCCCTCCTAGGAATTTTTGTGGATTTTCTCCTACTGGAGTTTTCGATACAAATTGCTTCCTTAATCCCTTCCTATGAAAAGATATAGCCCATCTGAATCTTATGATATCTCCAAAAGAGTGTTGAGATTGAGAAAATGTTCTTTCTAGTAATGGGAAAGCAATATTCTGCGGAAAGTAGATGGTTTTATTTATTGTTTTTTCGAAAAATCTTGGACTAATATACTCAGCTCTATTGTGTAGATCTATTGATGAGATTTCTTCTAAATCTACGTTTGTGAGCATCTTAATTGAGTCTTCTTTCTTTCTTTGTTTATTCAGAAGTAAAATTATAGGATAAACAGCAGGTCGGAAAACTTTCTGATGTGCTAAATTCAGAATGTGAGAGATAAGATTCTCATCTAGAAATCTTTCCCTGAATTGTCTTGCAAACTTAGATATCAGGAATTTGTTTGGAATTATAAATCCTAATTGTCCAGTATCTTTTAACATGCTAGCTCCTAATACTAGGAATAATGCATATATGTCATAATGTCTCTTAGCGTCCTCTGGAAAATTCTCTTGGCAAATTTTCTTGGTTTTTATATCCATCTTCTTCGATTCTATGTACGGAGGATTTCCTACTACATAATCAAATCTGCTTGTCTTGATTTCTTTAATTACCTCAGAGTCAGAATTGCCTTTTCTAACCATTGAATTTGTTTTATGAACATTTATTGATATTGGATTTTCTAAGGGATAATCAGCTTTGAGAGTTTTCATTAACTCTTTTGCTATATTAATCTTGGACAATAATACTGCAACAGGATCAATATCAAATCCAAAAATCGTTTTCTCAGTAAAACTTACAATGTTTTGTGGAGATAAGTGATGTTTCTTACCTAAAATACATATTCTTCTAGTTGCTCTAGATAAAAACAGACCAGATCCACATGCTAAATCTATTAATTTAGCTGACTCTGAATTCTCGATTGAAGATGGATAGTTTAACTGTTCCAGGATATATTCTACAATTGAAAGGGGAGTGAAAACTATTCCTTTATTCTGTTTCTTTGTTGCTGAGATGATTTGTTGATAAAGCATACCAAGAGGATCAGTTGTTTCTTTGAATGCTTCTGTAGCGAAAAT
>JAGLTP010000065.1 GCA_023135215.1 Candidatus Heimdallarchaeota archaeon | reverse complement strand
GTTCTCTGTTGGTATTTCGAAGGTTTACTAAGGATGAAGAGGTTGGAGAAAAAGCAACAAAAATACTTAGCGAAAATAACTAGATATCAAAAATAATCTCCTTTTGTAGTTTTATTTTTACTGTTTCTTTATAAGTAATTTATAAACAAATAATATCCTCCAGATAATAATATACATATTACGTTCCCTTTAAAGAAGAAAGTTGAGTTTTAATTAGGAAGAACATTCGCTTGAATTAAAGGGTGAGAATAATGTTGTTTGAAATTAACACTGCATTTTGTTCGCGGTGTAAAAGTTTTGTTTCTGTTTTTGATTCGATAAATGATGGTTTTTCTTCTACAGAGATTAATTGTTCTGATTGTGGAAAAATTCTTTTTGTCATAAGATCAGAAGTACAATATCAATATGATACTGATTTATCAATAGACGACTTTGAAAAATACGTCAAGAAAGAGAATCTCAAAACAAAGAGCAAATCAAAAACAGTACAACTTGAAACTAATTCTGCTTGAGCATGCGGTACATATCAAAAATAACGATAGCTCAACAACCATACTATTTTTCAATATATTCTATATCTTTTGTGTGTGGAACCTGAAGTAACTGATATTGCTGTTGTTGGAGGAGGTCCTGCTGGTTTATTCGCCGCTAAATCAGCTGCTGAACGAGGTTCTGATGTTCTTTTATTCGAATCAAAAGACAAAATAGGGTTTCATGAACACTGTGCTGGTTTGCTAAGTGTCGATGGGTTGGAAAGTTTAGAACTTACAAACCTACCTTCAGATGTTATTCAAAACAGCAACATTATCGGTGCGCGTATTTATTCACCTTCTGGAAATTTAGTCACTGTAAGTAAAGGTTCCACAACAGCTTATGTTGTTGACCGAGTTCGATTCAATCAGTATCTTAGTTCCTTAGCTATAGAAAAAGGTGTGGAAATTAAAACTTCTACTAGTATTCTAAACATTAAGAGAAATGGGAATGGGGTCGAGTTACAAACAGGGAAAAAGACATCTTCAGTAAAAACACAAGCTAAAATAGCTATATTTGCTGAGGGACGTTTTCCAAAACTAAATACGCAAGTTAAATTACCTGTTCCTCCTCGTGAAAAAGTCATCTTTGCTTCGATGTATGTTATGTCAAATATTAATGATATAGATCCCAAATTTGTTGAACTCTATCAAACACAGAAATTTGCACCAAATTTTTTTGCTTGGATTATTCCCATAGACGAGGAAAGCGCAAAAATTGGAATTGGTTCTCAATACTCTCCTTCTGGAAAGTATTTAGAGAAATTTGTTCTCAAACATCCAATTGCTAAAGAAAAGTTAAAGCAAGCGAAGATAGAGAAAAAAACAAGTGGAGCAATTCCCCTTAGTTCCTATATAAAGAGAACCTATACAGATAATGTTCTTGTAGTCGGAGATGCTGCAGGTCAGATTAAACCAACCACAGGTGGAGGAGTAATTTTGGGAGGTGTTGCGTCTAGATTTGCTGGAGAAGTTGCTGCTGATTCAATAACAGCTAATGATCAAAGTGCTAAATATCTATCAAGATATGAGAAGCTATGGAAGAAAGAGATGAAAACAAATCTGTTTGTTATGAAACATGTTCGTCAGTATCTGAATACACTAACAGACAAAGAAACAGAAAGATTGTTTTTGCTAATAAACAAACCAAAAATAAAGGATATAGTATCCCAAATTGGTGACGTAGATAATCAGAAGAAAGTAGTTTTCAGATTATTATTGAAGTATAATCTGTGGCCATTTTTTATTAGAACAGGGACAAAATATCTACTAAAGAAATAAATAATTATTATGAAAAAACTAGAAGTTCTTCTGCTGAAATAGCAGAAAAACAACTTAATATCTTGATCTAAGACCTGATATCTTTAATTTGACTTTAACTGAATTTTGCGTAATTACCTTATAATCAGAAGAACCTAGTGGAACTGCTAATTCATGTTCAAAAATCTCATCGTCATTCTTTCCAGGATCTCGCTCAAAGAGATGAAAAGGCACATTAACAACTCCACCCTCTGGTGCATCAACAAATTCAGTATAGAGAGTCAGACCTTCCAGTGGTTTATAAATCTCGTTTTTCTCAAGATTAATTGTTCCTCTGTTTGGTATTCTACTGCTGTAATGAGGTCTTTTTCCTACTCTAAAATATAATTCCGATTCATTTCCAAACAAATCCCGATCTTCGAGAACCTTTATAGAAATCAAATCTACTTTAACCCAATATCTATCATCAAATTCCTTTGTATCTCGCTGTCCTCGGGCGTATGTATTTCTGTATACTTTTTTGACTACTCGTCTACCCATAATTTCAACCTAAAATGAATTATCACTAGCAGTTTAAAGTCTTTCTAGTTATTCATTTTTTAGGAGTTCAACTAAACAGAAGTTTCCTCTTCGAGTAGCAGGTATGCGTTCTCCAACCTTGAAATTCTTTTCAGGTAATAATATTTGAAGAAAGCCTTCCCACATGTATAAAACGAAATCACATAAATCTCTCTTACCTTCTACACATTTTTCTCCTGGAGCATAAGTACAATATCCTCTAGCAGGGAATTCTAAGTAAGCAACTCTTCTAGATACTGATGCTTTGATATCTTCTGGTAAGTATTTTGCTAGATCTTCCTCCGATTTGGCTTTGAGAGCTTTGATTATATATTGACCAATCATAGATGAAATCTCTCGAATATCTTGCTCTGAATCTCTAATGTTTATGAGCAGAAATTCTATAAGATATCGTATATGTATATCTGTAAATTCAGCTTTTGCTTTTTTCACATTATTGTCTTCTATATCACTAAAGAAAGTGGCAGAAATCTCTGCTAAAACTTGATGAAAAATAGGCAACAAGACAGAAACGGGATAATTTTGAAGTATTGGGGAAAAAACAGTTTCTAACTCAAGGTCAATGCTAGGTTTGATTTCCTCATCTTCTACAGACAACATTGGTTTTGATGCTTCACTAACGGTTTTTTGAATTTGTTCCGTTATTGGAGAAACTTCAGATGCTTCTATTGGAATGATTTCTTCACCAACAGATGG
>JAGLTP010000649.1 GCA_023135215.1 Candidatus Heimdallarchaeota archaeon | reverse complement strand
GCAGTATCTTCTGAAGCAATTTCTAAAGAAGATCAATTGTTTGATGATTTACAGAAACAATTAGATAAATCACGTCAAACAAACTTCAATTTAAGAAATCAAGTTGCAGAGCATGAGGATACAGTTAGAAACCAAAAAATCGACATACAACAAAAGGCTACACAAATCGATACTCTCAAAGCTCAAATACAAGAAATCCAAGAAAAAGCCGATGGAAGAGAAGAAGAATCTGGTCTAGTGGAAGATCTTAGAGTACAAATCAACCAAAAAGATTCTGATATGGAAAGACTTGCGGAGACAATGGTCGAACTTCAACAATCTGTTAGCTCAAAAGATCAAGAACATCATGAGCTTCAAAAACAGACAGAAGAAATGATGATGCAATTTGCTGAAAAAGAGACAGAGATGAAAGAAATAAGAGATATGGCAGAGGCTGCTACCTTAGAAAAAACAAAGATCGAAGAACAAATTCTAGACAAACAAGATGAGATCGAAGATATCAAAGCTAGGTTAGCAGAATCCCAAGAAGAGCTAAAAACAACCAAACAAACATTGGATGTTATGGAAAAACAAGGAACCATGACTTCTGAAGAAAAATACAAATACGAGCTAGATATACAGAAATTGAGAAAGAAGATTGATTATTCTCAAAGAACACTAAAATCTGTTGAAGCATTTCTGAACACCGATCCTAAATACAGAATTCTCTATATTCTAAATGATTTTCAAAGACCGCTTGTTAAAGAAGAAATATCCAAACTACTTAATATTCCTGAAGAAGTTGCTGCAAAATACATTTACGAATTAGACTATTTTGGCTATATCAAACAGAATATAGTCTCTGGTAAAACTCAAATCGAAGCAACAGCGCTTTTAACACCACCATTATCATACGAAGAAGAAAGTGAAAAAGAAGAAACTACAGCAAAATAAAAATACAATCACTTTCATCACTTCTTATTTATTGAGGAATTATATGTCAGAATTAGATGAAGAAGAAGCGGAATTTGTTGATGAAAAGAGTCTCTATGAAAGAATTTCAGAGAGGATATTCAGTAGTTCACATATACAAGCTTTGAGGGCAAGAATAACGGGAGAAAAACGAATTGCTATTTTTGTAGATGGACCAAATTTTCTAAGAAAATTAGGTGACAGACATATAAAGTTAGAAGATGTTGATGAACAGGTAAAGAACCTTGGTAGACCGGTATTTAGAAAAGTAATCCTAAATGAGCACGCAGGTCAAAAACTGATTCAAGCAATTACTAACAGTGGATACGAACCTATTGTGTCTCCTCATGATACACATATCTCTCTCTCGATCGAAATAATGGATGCAATTGAAGATAGTAGAAAAGTTGATGTAATTGTTATTGCTTCACGACATGCAAGAATAGGTCCAATTTTAATGAAAGTAAAAGAAAAGGGAATTGAAAC
>JAGLTP010000648.1 GCA_023135215.1 Candidatus Heimdallarchaeota archaeon | reverse complement strand
CAACTTCCTCCGAAGGGGAATTTACGTCCTCCAACTTCATATCGTTCAATTTTACAGAAGTTTTCACACGCTTTACAAGTGAAACTTCCTAGATGTTTCAGTTCTTCTTCAACTAATTTATCCAAGGTTGTTTCTTTATCGATAGCATTTATTTCATGTTGTTCATATTTTGTTTTAGCTATGAGAGCTATTCCGAAAGCTCCAATTAGCTCTGGATTGGGAGGGATAATTATCTGTTTCCCAGTAATTTGAGCAAAAGCATAACCAACTGAGTTATTTTTAGCTACTCCTCCCTGGAAAAAGACTTTTCCACCAACTGGTCGTGAACCTTTAACTTTGTTCATGTAGTTTTCTGCGATGGAATAAACTAAACCTCCTACTATATCATCACGTACATATCCTTCTTGGAGAGCTGTTCGAATATCAGTATTGATAAAAGCTGCACAATCAGCTTTAAACCTAACAGGTTCCTCTGCTCCCATAGCAGTGTTGGAAATATCAAAAACATTTACTCCTAAATCACCTTTTGAGCTTTCTTCAAGAAAAGAACCTGTTCCAGCTGAACAAGTTGCATTCATAGCATAATCAACTGGAACTCCATTCTGAAGATACATATACTTTGAATCTTGCCCTCCAATTTCGAAGATTGTATCAACATCTTTATCGTAAAAAACTGCTCCTTTTGAGTGAGCAGAAATCTCATTGTAAACTGCGGGAGTACCTAAATAAGCACCAACAATTGCTCTTCCAGATCCTGTCACTCCGACAAGATTCACCTTAAGCTTTCCAACTTGAGAGATAATCTCGTTTATACATTTTCTAGTTGCTTCAACTGGATTCCCGTTGGTTCTTCCATAATACGAAGCCAATACTGACATATCTGAAGGATCCATCAAAACAGCTTTAGTTGTTGTAGAACCTACATCAACTCCAAGAATATATTCAGTATTTCTATCTAAATCTTTCTTGTTAGCTGTTGGTTCAATTATTGTCACATAATCACTGAATTGACCCAATGAGGGAAGAGTTGAGAAACTCTTGTGAGTGATTAGTTCAATCTCTTGAAGCTTGGGATTATCTTTAACAAGAAGAGCTGTGCCATAAGCTTCGAAAACTGGACTAACGTCTTTAATCACTACTTCAACATCTTCAAGATCTTCTTCTAGAATCTTAATAAACGCAGAATTGAGTGAGACACCACCGATTACAAGTAGTCGTTTAACATTAGCTCGAGATTGGATGATCAAACCTTTTACTTTGTTAACCATGCTTGCTAGAACAGATGCTAAAAGATCTTCTATGGAGGATTCACCCCTGTTCAGCTTATGAGTTATATCTGATTTACAATGTACAGAGCAACGATAAGCTAAATCTGTTTTCTCACCTTTGATAGCTAGAGAGATAGCTTCTTGTAATCCAACTCCTAATCTATCAATTTGCTGGATAAAGAATTCTCCACTTCCAGC
>JAGLTP010000647.1 GCA_023135215.1 Candidatus Heimdallarchaeota archaeon | reverse complement strand
ATGAAAGCATCGGGAACATTAGTACCATTTTTTGCAGAAGTTTCTATAAAACCAATAAATCCAGCCTCTTGAGCATATTTCTTTCCTTCTTCTGTAGAAACATCTCGAAGATCATCCAGATCATTTTTGTTACCTACTAACATTAACATGATTCTTGGACTTTCAGTTTTAGCTTCTTTTACCCATGTTTGTAGATTTTCAAACGATTGACGTCTAGTAATATCATATGTAACTAAAGCTCCTAAACTCCCTTTGAAGAAAATTTGACGCATAGAAGCGAAACGATCTTGTCCTGCAATATCCCAAAGCTGCAGACAAATCCTTGTATCTTTTATTGTTTCAAATCTAGAATATGGTTCCATTCCAATTGTCATAAGGTATCCAGACTGGAATTTATTGTGAATGAACCTCTGAACTAAGCTTGTTTTTCCTACTGCTCCATCGCCTAATAATAGTATCTTAAAGGTGTATTTGTAGCTAGTCATTTTATAACAACATCTTATCGTTATTGTTTATAATTATTTTGTTAGAGTTTAATGATATAGAGAAATTTACATTATTTATTTGTTTGTCACATGTCTCTTTAAAGAAAGTTTAAAATCATCATTTTTTTCATACTCTCTGTTAATATGTTAGACCGAATTTTCAAAATTACTCGTAGTTGAGTAACTTAATTTGGGGAAATACGGTAACCCAGCCTTCAAGACTTATAGTCTTAAAGGAATTGTTTTTCTAGTTAAATCACCTAAATTTCTAGCTGCATTCAAATCACTATCTATTTGCAGACCACAGATTTCATTTGTACATTTGAATCTTTTACCTTTTCTTATTCCTTCTCTTTTACATTTTGAACAGAGTCTAGAACTTTTATATGGATTAGTTAGTTCACTTTGAATTCCATATCTTCTAGCAATTCCTGCAGTAGACTTCATAACTTGACTGAAAAACCAATGTACTTGCCAAGTTGAGAGAAAAGATCCAACTTTTGTTTTTGATGAAAGCTTGACCCATCTCAAATCCTCAAATCTAATGGTATTAACTTTTTTATATTTTGCAAATTCTGCAATACGAGTTGCTATCTGATGAACTAATTCATTATGTAAATTCCTAATTTTATACCATTTATGTTTATACTCTCTCTTTATATACCAATACTCTCTTGATTGAACATATCTAAAGTTTGAATTAAATTTCTGTTTTTTATTTTTACTTATTCCTTTAATCTGTGCCATTCTTGCCTGAAGTTCATATGCTTGTTTTTGGAGTCTTATTAATTTCTGCTTGTAATTAACAAAATTGTTTTTTTCCTTTTTTTCTGCACCTCTTTTGTTTGATAAATAGTTGAACCACTCACTCTTTGGTCCTGCTAATTGTTTTTGGTCTAAAAATCGTCGGTCAATTTCTGTACCATTAACTGTGATACTTAATGTAGCAAAGGTTTTCAGACCTAAATCACAATTAAGTATTCTCTGTTCTTTTTCATGAGTTCCTTCAATTCTCTCAGGTAAACGTTTTATAAACGGAAGAGCAAGTTGAAGCTTGCCACCTTGAACTTTTAGAACCCCACGAATAGGTTTTCCTCCTTTTTTTCTTATTTTGAAATACCTCTCCGGATTTGTAATTTTGTAGAAATATTTCTGATTTGGTCGAAAAGAAAGATGAACATAAACTTCTTTTCCATTCTCTATAAGTGAATAGATTTGTTCATCATCTAATCCTAATGGTATCGAAGCTTTTGTAAATTTGGGAATCTTAAGATAGAACTGAGGATTTTGAGATATTTCTAACAAGCGTAATCTTATTTCCGGTAATATTAGTCTTTGCAGCTTCTCTACGATTAATAGAGCGATGTGATATTCAAGAAGTTGTGTTAAGAAATGTAAAAAATCGTCTTCTGATTTTCCACTAAACAAATATCTTATTTCTATATTTTCTTTATTTAGGAAAATTCTCATAAAGAATTCAATTGGTTTCTTTATGATTCTATTTTCACTTTCATTAATTCGATTTTTTAGAAACTTGAGTAAATTACAATCTTCAAATTTTGAGCGATAACTTCTCATCCATTCTAATTTATGTAATTGCCATAGTTCATTATCTATGCTGTCAAGTTTTTTGGTTCCACAGATTCTGTAAATTAATTTAGATAATCCTGAATCTCCTTTTTCTTGCTTTTTTGTTTTGGAGGAATATTTATTCTTTCTTAATCTTTTAAAGTGCCTTGTCAGAATAGAAGAAGTCTGAATACAGAATTTTTTTATTAGGTCTTCCAAGTAAGAATCATCATATTTCTTTATGATTTCTTCTCTTATTTCATCTGAGAAAACTGATAAATTTTCATTTTTTATTTTGATATTTCTTAAAAGAACCTTTTTTAAGTAATTGAAATAATTTTGAATGATTGTTCTGTTAAGTATTGTTATATCTTTCGGATATTTCTTTGTATACCTCTCTCTTATTTGTTTGATATATCTATTATTTAGCGCATTGGTGACTTCTTGTTTCTTTAGGTTTTTACCAATCCAATAATCAAAATTTTGTCGCGAAACAGATATCCAAGAAGATGTTTCGCTTAATATTTCTGAAATTACTTCAACTATCTTTTTGATTTGTTTAGTATTACGAATAGCGAAAAATGAGTATTGTGAAGCACATCTAATGAGTCTCTCTTTTATCCCTAAGGATTTTAAATAGTTTTTTTCTTCAGTTCTTCTATTTATCTCATCATAGAATCTCTTTACAGAAATAAGACCATCCTTAATAAACAAGTTGTCTTCAAAATCAAGACCTACTGAAATCATTCTATTCACAGCAGAAGCATGTAAGTTAAAAACATCAAAGTCAAATTGAACTCCATTTATTGGTTTAAGATTAAAGATTCTAGTAAATGTTTCAGTTGAGATGTTGTTTCACCTGTTTCCAACGTTTCTCCTAATTTAATATCTAAAAAATGCTTTATAAACTCGATAAAATATAAGAGAAAGATAATCAACTCATTTTAGTTGATAATTAGTGTGTCTAGTTAAAAACTTTAAAAAACATTAAACCTTCTTCAAGTCGAACACAATGTTAGACCCTAATAATCTCGATTTCATAAAACTAGGTTTTCATGCAGGTCTAGAGGTTCACCATCAGCTTAAATCTGATAGAAAACTCTTCTGCAATTGTCCCCCAATTCTAGAGGAGGATCCAGAAGCAATGGATTATAGTTTTTTCCGATATTTTCGACCCGTACTTGGAGAAATGGGTGATTTTGATCCTGGAATGCTTGTCGAATTTGAAAAGAATTACAAAGTCATTTATTTTGCTTGTGAGAGAAACACCTGTACTTATGAGATGGATGAAACACCACCCTTTGTTCCTGATACTGAAGCAATTAGAAAGGGTTTCCTTCTTTCTGCATATTTTAACTGTTCAGCTTACGCTGAAGAAATAGTTGTTAATCGCAAACAATATCTTGATGGTTCCATTACCACAGGCTTTCAGCGTACTTTTATTTGTGGAAGAGATGGGTGGGTTCCTGTTAATGGAAAGAAGGTTAGGGTTACTAATGTACATATCGAAGAAGATGCTGCAAGAAGAGTTAATTGGATCGATACTTCAAGCAGAACTGTTTATTTTAATTTAGATAGACTAGGGGTACCTCTTACCGAAGTAATAACAGAATATACTGACGTTGATACACCTGAAGAATTAATTGAAACAGCTAAGCAAATTGGACGTGTTCTTAGATTAAGTAGAGTTGGAAGGAGAGGGCTTGGATCTGCTAGACAGGATGTAAATATATCGATTGAGGGGGGAGATAGGGTAGAAGTTAAAGGTGTTCAAGATCTTCATTTATTTGATCTCTTATGTAGACATGAAGTTGTTAGACAACATGCTCTTATTGAAATCATGGAGGAAATGAAAAAGAGGGATATCAAGAAAGATGATTTTGAACATACTTACATTGACATAAGTCATGTTTTAAATCTGGAAGACGGCTCAAAGGCTTTCGCTTCTGTTTTTCCTAAAATGAAAGGAATTTTCGGTCTTGAGGTACAACCAAACAAGGATTTCGGTCTGGAAATCTTTGAAAAAAGTATGTTAATAACTGGCATACCACGCGAATATCAGTTTCACAGTGATCAACTTGAAGAAAATGCA
>JAGLTP010000646.1 GCA_023135215.1 Candidatus Heimdallarchaeota archaeon | reverse complement strand
TTAAGACCTGTTTCTTCAATCGATTTTACAGCTGCTAAAAGAGCTAAAAGTGTTTTTCCAGAAGCTGTTGGTATTGCAACGACAAGATTGTTTTCTTCAAAAAGACCTTTCTTGACAGCTTCAATTTGAGGGGGATAAAGAGTATCAATTCCATCTTCCTTAAGATTATCTTTGACTACTTGAGGAATTGGAAGATCATCTATTTTCATCAACATCAACGGGGTTAAGCTAATTTAACAAAGCCTTCTCTAGGCGAGAATATTTCTCCATTACTCCTTAGTTGATTGATAGCTCTATCTACAAAATCATCTTCAATATTCTGCTCTTTTGCTAGCTCTTTAATCCTGCCTACGGCTACCATGTCTGAAGATCCTTTTCTAGATTCTTCTTTTATAATATCAATAAGAATTTGAAGTTTTGATCTAGAGCTCTTTGTAGTTCCTGAGAGTAAATAATCGATATCAACTCTTCCAGTGACAGGATCCTTACCAACTTGTTCAAGAGATGTTCTGAGTAAGTTGATTGCAGCTTCAACATGGTCTATAGTTACTTCTTCTTTCAAAGCCATCCTTGCTTGAGCCTCAGATAAACGAATAATTGCTTCTAGATATCTGGGAGTGATTGCGATTGCAGCAGAGGAATCTGATTCTTTTCTTAATCCTAGGTAATATTCTTCTATTCTTTCCAGTGCTTCATCTGTAAGTGAAGGTTGAAGGGTTTGCTTGGAATAGCTGATGTATTTACGAAGAAGTTCCATCGAGATTACAGGTTCTGTTACCTCAATTACATGTCCTCTACGTAATTCAAGAATATGTCTAGCCATCTTTTTATCAATATCAGGATTGGGTTCATCTCTGATTACGAAAATTAAATCAAATCTAGAAAGAATTGTTGGAGGAAGATTAATATTGTCTGCTGGGGGACGCGAATCTTCATATCTCCCAAAACGTGGATTAGCAGCTGCAATTATCGCTGTTCTTGCATTTAGTGTGGCTACAATACCTGCTTTTGCTATGCTAATAACTTGTTGTTCCATCGCTTCATGAATAGATGATCTATCTACTGGATTCATCTTATCAAATTCATCAATACAACAAACACCTCTATCTGCTAGCACTAATGCTCCTGCTTCTAAACCAAATTCTCCAGTTTCACTGTCTCTTATAACAGCTGCAGTTAACCCTGCTGCAGAACTAGCTTTTCCAGAGGTTAGTAATCCTCTTGGAGCTAGCATATTTACAAATATTAATAATTGACTTTTAGCTACTCCAGGATCCCCTATTAGAAGAATGTTTGACTCTCCTCTCTGTTTCATTCCATCAGGAGCAACTCTTGTAACACCGCCAAAGAGGACAGTTGCTAACGCTTCTTTGATAATTTCCATTCCATAAATGGAAGGAGCAATAGATCGAATTATTCGTCTGTGAATATTAAGATCCTGTGAAAGCTCTATAATTTGCTGTTCAGTTTCAGGATCAATATCAATTTCCATATATTCTTTTTGTAATGATGAAACAAAGTTGACTTCCAACCAAGGATCAAATGTAGCTAGATCTGTTTTTTGTTGACCCTTTTTTCTTCGCATTCGTAAAATCCCTGAAACAGTAGCTCTATCTCCTGCTCTTACTTCATCCACTAAATCCCCTAGTAACCTTGCAGGAACGTTTCTAGGTATTTGTCCTGGTGGAAGAGTTTCAGGTTTCTCTTGAACTGTAACATTCTGATGATCTGTATATGTAGATTCCTCAGTAAGTAAATTAAAGGGACCTTTCTTCCCACAATTAGGATTAACACACCTTGAAGGTTCTTTGTATATACCACCCTCTTGGTTTATGTATAATACTTCACCACAATTTGCACATTGAAAGACACCTTGGACAAGCAGAGGTTTAACAACACTCTGACGAATGATTATACCTTCAATTGATATAAAATTGCCAAGATGAACTGAACGTAGTTGTCTTAAATCTATTACATCGGGTATATTTGAGAAACGAGCATGAAATATCTCATCGCTAGCTGCATACATTGGATCTTCAATTTTTATTACTTCGAATAGAGCGTCGTCGGCAGCTTTCATGGTTTCTTCTGGATTCTCTCTAAGTAACCGAGCTAATTCTGGGTCATATCTCAATAGATCATCATAATTAACAATAAGAGAAGTAAGACCTTCGAGAGACATCTTTTGGACTTGTTCTACATAGACATGTCTACCTGTTTCGTCTTGATATCCTTGGTAGAATTCTCTAAAACGTTCATTAGGAGATGATTGCATATCAATGTGCATTTTATCTTACCTTAACACTATACATTCCATTTTTAAATTGCAGTAATAAGTGTTACTTACTATTAGTTTTCAATAGATAAATAGATTTGTTAGTATAAAAACTACTAAATAAATTAAGTAATAGTACTCTTAAGTAAAGAAGTGAATATCATGGTTAACACCTTAACACATTTCTCTTTAGAAGGCCTAGTTGTATGGTTATTATTATCAAAAAAGAATAAATCCTATTATAGAGAACATAGATGGGAATTTATTATAATCAATCTCTTTGCTGTATTCTCTGATTTAGATATTTTATTTGGTTATCATCGAACGAGAACTCACAGTCTGATAATACCTACATTTGTTTTACTGAGCATGATTATTGCAGGGAAGTTTACTAATGGGATTGACAATCCAGAATCCCCATCAAAAAGACTCACCCGTTTTCTAAAACTTGCTTCAATTATGTGGATCCTTCATATATTCCTTGATTTGAGCTGGGGACCTATACAGCTGTTCTGGCCCATAGATACAAATCTGTATGATCTCACAGTTACTCTCAGATTCGAAAACAAACCATGGTTGTTCTTTCCTTTATCTTTTATTGGGTTAATTCCAAATTGGACAGTCTATTCAGCTACTGAAGGTCAAAGAATATTCTTAACGAACTTAAGTCAACAAGAAAGAGAAGCAATTTATGGTCAATACTTTAATTATGCTATAGAACAGATAACACTTCATATTTTGATATTTATTGTATGGATTGTAATAATTCTCCTTCCTATTTTTGTTAGAAAAAATAAAACCAAAGCAGAAAAAAAAGAACGAAAATTCCATCAATACTGGAAGATATTCTGGAATAGATTGAAACGACAGTTAACGCTTCTGGGATTATTTATCATTTTCCTAGGATTGTTACTCGGCCCCTCTATTGGGAAACAGAGGTTAATTACGTATGAAATTGATGCTGAATATAGAAATTCATTGACGCTTTTCGATCCAACTTTAGGAATAGCTCTTACACATAAACCGATGACAACAACAGAGTTAATTTATGAAAGTCAGATAGGAATTGTAACTTATAGTACTTCGGTAATGTTAACTCCAAATGATACATTTGTTGAATTCTTTGAAAATTTCGATAACTTAACGCTCAACTATTATGATGGAAATATCACTTATCATCAATTGATTTCAGAATACATTAATGAAGTAGATAAGGTAAAAGCAAGAAGCTATTATCATACTAAACTTGTTGGAAACGAGAACTCAGCTGGATTAACTATAACACTCAACGAAACAGAAACAGAGATTTCAATCTACTTTATTTCAGTTATAGATGAATGGAATACTTCTGAATCATTTAACTATGATGTAAGTTGTACCCTGAACTACTTAATTGATAGAAAACAAGCACAAATAGAAGGCGGAATACTAGATGGATTTGGATTACTTTTGATTGTAGCAGACCAATTATTGTTTACCAGAATAAGAAAGAAGAAAAAACCAAATGGAGAAGAAACTAACTGATTAATCTAGATGTTAATTCTACTAAATCGCTATCTCGATTTAATTCTTCCATTGAAACATTTGGAAGCGAAATCACATCATCAACAAAGGAGACTCTTCTATAGGTCTTAGCGTAAATTACTCGAAGGTTTGATAACCTATTAATTATTGGTAGTGGATTTCTACCAGTTGTTCTCTCAAGATCACTAATTAAATATACAATCTTATCTTTTGAAGAACTCTGCATTAACTGCTGTTTAGCTAAAGATAATGCTTCCTCAAGATTCGTTTTTCCTCCACTCTCTATATTCAAGATAAGTTCAATTATAGATTCAGGATGTATCCTTTCATTCATAGCTTTTAGGATGTGTGCAGAAGAGTCAAAATCTATTATTGCAAAATTGTCTTTCTTAACAGAGAGAGATAAAACAGAAGCTAATAGAACAATCTGGTGAATCAGTTGTAAAACGCTTAAACTCTTATCAATACAAATAACCATACTTCTTTTTCGCTTTGACGGCTCTTTAACCACTATACTTTCATAATCAGGAATGGTTTTTCCTGTACTCAACATTTTTTCAATGGTCATTTCAGTTTCCCAAGTATCTCCTGGTTGATATGATACATATTTGGATACAGAAGCTGAAATACCTCTACGATATATTGACTTAGCTTTTTCAGTAATAAAGGGAATAAGTTTATCAAGCATTTTTTTTCGTAATTGAAAATTTAGGTGCTTCTTAGTTCTAGAATATAGCTGTATTAATTCTTCTCCCTCAAGCTGATCCATTATTATGTCTGTCAATTCCATCTGATTAAGTAATCTTGCAACTATTAGAGGATAGTTTGTTGCTATAAGTTTTAATCCTTCTAGGTTGCTCTCTTCTGCTGCTTGTTCAGCTAATTCAACGATTTTCGTAACATCTTCTTGCTGTTTTCCTAACTCTAACTGAATCTCAGTAATAAGCATTTGACTAGCATGTTTTGAGGGATAGGTTGGAAATGGTTCATCTCCAATGAAAATAGATTCAGGATCACCATCTACTCTTTTTTTCGTATAATTCTTTCATCTTCATAATTTGATAGAACTTTCGATACGATTTCTTTAATTATTTGAATCTCAGTCTTCTTTGTAGTTGTTTTGCATCTGATTTTACGAGAGTGTACAGCAATAGCTCTTTCTAAAAGAACGTCTTCAATGATTTTCTCTCCTTCTTTGAAAAGTTCCACGAGTTGAATTGCCCCTCTTACTGTAGAGCTCATTTCTAGTTCAGGATGATTCAAAGTTGCTTGAACTATAGTACATGAGATTTCATTTAGCAAACTATCTTCATAGCTTGTTCTCAATTTTACTATTTCTATCATTTCTTCAAGAGATTGATGAAAAACATGAATCCAGATGCATCTATCATAGAATGCTTTAGGTAAAGGATTTGTTGCTACAGTATCTTGTGGATTGTATGTAAAAATTGTCAAGAAATTCTTTTTTGCAACAATTTCTCCTAACTGAGGTATTGTAACAAGTCTTTCGTCTAAAGCTGTCAGAACTGCATTTATAGTCTCAGATGGAGCTCTGTTAACCTCATTATAGAAGAAAATCCCTCCATCTTCCATTGCTTGAGTCAAAGGACCTGGAATGAATGTTTCTCTAGAGAATCCTTTTTCTAAAACTAAGGGTGGATCATACCAACCTTTTAGCTTAATTGCAGTTAAGCTATCATCACCATCAACTCTAACAAAAGGGAGTTCAAGGCTTTGAGATAAGGCTTTAGCCATCTCAGTTTTTCCAGTACCAACAGGTCCTTCAATAATGATTGGTAATCCTTTTTTTACTGCACGAATCATTAATTGAATTTCTTTCGTACGACCTACAATCATTTTACT
>JAGLTP010000645.1 GCA_023135215.1 Candidatus Heimdallarchaeota archaeon | reverse complement strand
TAGGCTTTTCTTCCTTAGGAGCAGGTTTAGGTTTCTCTTCCTTAGGTTTAACCTCTTCTTTCTTTTCCACTACCTTAGGTTTCTCTTCCTTAGGAGCAGGTGCAGCTTTGGGCTTGGGTTTTTCAGTTTTCTCAGGTTCCTCAACTACTGGAGGAGCTTGTGGTCTAGATGGATGTTGTGGGTCATTTAACGGAGATCTTGGTGCATAAGCAATTCCGTTTTCTTCTTGTACTGTTATCAACCTACTTGGAGAAGTAACTATTCCTTTGTTTATTGCAATATGTCTATGTACAATAAATTGTCTAGCTTGATAAGGAGAACTAGCTAGACCCATTCTATGAACAATTGTTTGTAGCCTTCTATCAAGTACTGTTTTTACATCTATAGCAAGAACTGAATCCAAATCAGCACTTTGAGAGAGCATACCAAATCTTGATAATCGCGAAAGAAGTTCTTGTTCTCTTTGATCTCTGATTTCAGGATCAAGGGCTAAAAGATCACGTGCCCGCTGTCTAGCTTTCGAAAGAACGGTTCTAGCTTTCCATAATTCGCGTTTATTTCTAAGACCATATTCTCCCACTAAAGGAAGTTCTCTTTCTAATCGAGCTTGATCATATGGATGCCCTGGAGTTATAATTTTCTTTTTTTGTCTTCTTATTCCACCCATGTTCTCACCTTATCGTTTCCTCTTCGACACACCCACGGTTGTTCCACTTTTTCCATGGGTTCGGGTCTTTTGCCCTCTTACTTTAAGTTTAAATGAGTGTCTAATTCCTCGTCGGCTACGAATACGGATATATCTTTCAATATCTTGCTTAGTTTGGAGAATAAGCTGAGCCTCAGTGATATGTAAATTATCACCTGTTTGACGATCTTTCCTTCTATTAACCATCCATTCTGGTATTCCTGCAGCAGTTGGATCAGAAATGATGCTTTCAATTTCCTTTATAGTTGCATCAGTAAGTGAACCAACGCGTTCAGAAGAAGGGATGTTAAGAGTTCTTACAATTGTTTGAGCTAATCTTCTATTTACTCCGGATATCTTTGAAAGACCTAGAGAAACAGGAAGATGCCCTTCTAAATCTGTAGATTTAATTCTAACTAAATGGCGAAATGACAT
>JAGLTP010000644.1 GCA_023135215.1 Candidatus Heimdallarchaeota archaeon | reverse complement strand
AACAATGAGACTGATAGTATTCTCGATATCTATGAGCAAATGAAAATGCATATAGATTTGGATTTCTTCTTATCTGCGATGCTCAAATTATCACAAAATGCGTTGATAAACATAGAACGATTAGAATTCTTCACAATCTCTGATTCTTAGCATAAATACTTAATTTTTGTCGGATTTTTGTGGGAAAAACTTAAGAATTTTGTAGTTTTAGCTTCTATTTACCATGAAAAAGAAGTATCCAATGCTGATTCTTCTTCTATTATTTTCTTTCCTATTAACAGTAATTAACAATGAAACCATCGCCATAGATGAAAACAATAGCAGTAATATCTTTAGTCAACTTGAGGATATTACACCTGTAATAACAATCGATTGTTCTAAACAAAATGATGGTGTGTTTTCTGGTACCGTCCACGATGAGAATTTTAATCTTGGTTATAACGTTATTAAAGTAAATGGATTATCTGATCTTAATTATACTACCTATGTGGATGCATCTACTAATGAATTTGAGATAGATACCGAAAACGATTTTGAAGATTATACAGATTTACTTTATGAACGTCACAATTCAATTAGCATAGAAGCAAGAAGTGAAATACCATCTTCTAGTCCATATTATAGTTTCACAGAAAATGGTCTTGGTCCTATGGTTTTCATAAATAATTTCTTCTGTGACAATCAAGAATGTTGGTCAGGTGGTGGAGGTTCAAACTTCGCAGATGTAAATGACACATCTCCTTTCATTAATTTTTATTTTGAGGATTATGTTGATGTAAAACCAGGTAAAAATCCTGAAATTAGATATTATACAACTGAACCTAACGAGCGTATTGAAGAAGCAGAGAAGAATGAACCAATATTCATCAAAGTACGTAACTCTGAAGGACAATTATCACATGTTAAATTTATAAATGTGAAAAAAGATACAGAATTGAAACCTCTAGAAGAACTACCAATACCATTCAATTTTGAAGCAGCTATTTTAGGAATTATAATTTCAACAGCAGCTATAATATTAATTCGAAAGAGAAAGAAGAAATAAACTTCCCATTTTTTCTTTTTTTGTATTCTAAAAGACTTATAAGTTCTATAAATTCTATTATAATTAGTTAGTGATGAGATTCAGATGTTTTACAAACTAAGAAAAATAGATTATCATAAGATACGAGATTTATTCATAGATTTAGAATATTATAATCAAATATTCAGTATATTAGATGAAGTTATCACAAGTGATGTTTTTGTTGATAATCTTAACTATCCCAAAAACGCAGTAATAGTTGCACAATGGAGAATTTACTTTGGAGGTTTCAATGTTATATCTGATTTCATTGATTCAGTTCTGCATTACTTAGAAATTGAATATCCAAAGATAGTCAAAAAGAAATCCGATGCGAAATTCTTCAGGTTTTATTGGCCAAATGAAGATTGGAAGAAAGTTTTAGAATCAAAACTTCAAGACCCAATTTCTCTTACTCGTAAATATTACTCCATCCAAGAACTTGCCATACCTAACTGGCGTGAGTTAATTCCAGAAGGATCTAAAGTAGTCAAGATTGATGATTCTTTGCTAACAAGTAAAACCTTACTAAATATTGGTTGGTTGCAGGAGGAAATTGAAGGGGTATGGGATTCTGTTGAAGATTTCCTACAGACAGGAGGAGGATTTTGTGTTATCAAAGATGAAAGAGAGATAGTCTGTTGGAGTACATTTGAATATCTAACAAAAGACAAAAAGATCGAATGTGCTGTTGCTACAAAAGAAGAATATCAACGAAAAGGATTTGCGACTTTAGCTGTATCTGCGTCTGCAGAGTATGCATTGTCAAACTACAAAGATGTTGGCTGGCATTGCGCAAGTGAAAACATACCCTCATGGAAAGTTGCAGAAAAAGTAGGATACAGACTAGTTAGAGAATACAATGTTTTTGAATTATACATAAATCAGATAGATAATAAACTATACAATGGA
>JAGLTP010000643.1 GCA_023135215.1 Candidatus Heimdallarchaeota archaeon | reverse complement strand
GAGAGATTGTTCCTACTTGTTATGTATTTGAAGAGGGGGAGGAATTCATAATAGAAAATTTAGAAAAACCTGAAAAATTCTGTGGATGGGGATGGAAAACAGTTCTGAAAGATGTAGAAATACTTGATTCAGGAGAAGATATTTCATGGACTCCACCTGGAATAATTTATTCTAGTTGCACAGATGGAGCAAGACCCGTCAGTTTTAAATTAGAAAGAATAAACGAATAAGTGGTAAATATGCGAGACAAAGTAAAAATAACAATAGTTAAACAGTTCTTACCAAAAGATATCTTCGGACATGATTACACTCTTGTATCTGGGAATACTGTGAAAAATTGTGCTCTTAAGGAAGGAAGTGAATTTATTTCCGATGGAACAGGAAACAAACCAGAAGGATTTTGTCCTCATGCTTGGAACAGCATTTTCAAGAATGTTCATCTCCTTACCTGGGGTGGAGGATATCCTGAAACTATTGGTGAAGGTATATCTTTCGGTGTATGTCCAGATGGATTGAGACCTGTTGTTTTCAAACTAGAAAGAATTAAATCTGATTAAAACTCGTTTATCGTGAATATTAGAGCAAAAAAATTAAAAACTATAAACGTAACTGTCAAACATCAATAGCAGTTAATGTAAGATGAGAGAGATTTTTGCTAAAAATTTAGAAGAGATTGAACAGCTTATATTTAGAGGAAAGTATAATCAAGCTTTAGGTGAAATTGATGCTGTTCATATTAGTGAAAAAGCTTCGAAAGAAGAAAAAATACAATGTAAAATTTTTAAAGCAAGGATATACCTTATAATCTTTCCGTATTCTAAAGCAATAAAATACGCTGAAGAAGCATATGAGGAAAGTAGAGAAATAGAAAATAAACACCTTATGTTTGATTCTGTAATTATACTACCTAGAGCTTATTATTACGTAGGAGAATATGAAACAATAAGAGAAAAGACGAAGTTAGCCAACGAAATTTTAGATTCTTTCGCTGACAAAAACACAGACGAATATTTAAAGAGAAAAGCTATCATTCCTCTTCTACAAGGAGATCGTTTTAAAATATCTTTTTCACAACTAAAAGAAAGTGTGTCTATCTCTGAAAAACTTGGGAATTCAATATTGAAAGCTGATTCCTATATCTCTTTAGGTTCAAAACATCTCTGGTCTGGAAATTTAGTTGAAGCTTTAAAGTACGCACAAAAGAGTTTGGGAATATGTGAAAACATAGATTACCATCATGGAGCTGTAGTTGCTCTTTTTCAGAAAGGCGTGATCTATTTACAAAAAGGTGAATTAGACCTTGCTCATGATTGTATTCAACAATGTCATGTTATCTATAAGGATGATTTGAATCCTTATTTTGAGGCCTGTGTATTCATAAATTTGGGTTTAATATGTTGGTTGAAGCGAGATTTACAGACTTCTTTAGAATATTATCAGGAATCTCTAACTTTTCTTAAACAATCCAAAGTAGTATCTACATATCATTATTCTTCGGCACTGCTACGAATGAATGATATTCTCATGGAAATGGGAAGATTTAGTGAAGTTTCACAGAATCTCAAATTAATTGAACAATTGTATCATTCTAAGCAACAATATATTTTGAAGAAAATTCTTTTCCTTGCAAAAGCGAGATTTCTAAAAACCAAATCAGATCAGATTAGCACTAAAGAAGCTATTCTTCTTCTAGAAGAAATTGCAGATGATGAATCTATCATTTTAGAACATCATGATTTAGTAATCTTTCATTTATGCGATTTATATCTTAAGGAGATTACTAAATCTAATGATTTGGAGACATTCGAGAAACTTAAACATAGAGTAACAACGTTAAATGAGATGGCAGAACAACAGAAATCATACATCCTACTTGCTCAATCTCTTCTTATTCAATCAAAATTGGAGTTAGTTGAGTTCAATGTTATCAAAGGACAATTATTATTAGAAAAAGCACAGAAAATAGCAGAAGAAAAGGGGATTACTTATCTTGCAAAAGTGATTTCCAATGAATATGATATTTTATTAACTCAATTAAGTACATGGCAAGAGATGTCTAGCTATTTTCCAAGTTTAGAAGAAAGATTCGAGTTTACACATCTTGAAGATCTTTTAACCAAGATGATAAAAAACAATGCAGTATATATTAATTTTCAAGATGAAAGCGAACACCCTTACTTCTTTCTAATTATGACTAAAAAAGGCAATATTGTTTTTTCAGAAGTATTTGGTGATTTCTCTCTAGATGAAGAATTGCTGCAAGGGGTTCTAACATCTATCAATGAGAGTATTTCTTCTCAATCATTAGAAAATGACACAATAAAACGTATAATGTACCAGAACTTTACTGTTGCGATTACACCTCTGGAAGATGTGTTTTTGGTTTACACTTTTGTAGGACAATCTTATACTGCTATGCGGAAACTCAAATCTTTTAGCAATGAATTTAGTGCCTTTACTAACAAATGGGGTGAATACTCCAAGAAATTTATAACCAATCAAGAACTAAATTTACACGAAAGGATGGAAATTACAAATTTTCTAGAAACTGTGTTTGCTACTGATTAATTCTTGTGTTAAACATAGATAAATTCTCTAAACAAACAGATTTATATGTAACTATATGATGTACACCTTGTAAAGGTAAGGTGTTCTTTTGCCAGACATTCTTGCAGCAGAAAAAGCGGAAATAATCTCGTTAGCTACAAAATTTGCTCGTTCGTTATGGACAATACCGTTTGACAAAGGTATTGTAGCATATGTTAGAACGAACAACAAGTTATTTGTTCATCCTGCAAGATGGAGATATTGTTTTAAATGTGGAATGATTCTGAAAGCTAACCTAGTCAAAAATCTAAAACTAGAAGATGAAACAACAAATCATTCATGCATCCTAGAATTTGAAGATGTTCCGTTGTTGATAAAAACTTCATGGTTTAAATTAAGAGATTTTTTCTTAAAAGAAAAAACTCACTCAAAAATCTTAGAAGAAATCCAACTACCAAAACTTCCTAAACCAATCACTATTACTAAACAAGCTGTAAAACCAAAAACAGCAGAAACTGATACTTTAGAATTTGTTTCAGAAGAATCCTAGTGAATAACTTGCTGACGTCCTTGTTTTGCATAACACTTATATGTGCCAATTTTATTACATAGGTATATTGAATATGTTACATGTGTGTAAATATTTGATACTCAATTGAGAAATGTGAAAAAAAATGAGCAAGAAAATAATAAAATTAATTTTACCTTTCCTCTTAATTCTGTTTTTGATTCCCTATAATGAAATGACAATACGCACAAATTCTTTAGTAAACAATAATGGACTACCCACATTTCAAGCAGATCCAATTATTATAATCGATGATGATACTGACTTTGGTCCTTCTGGCTATAACTTTCCCGGCTCTGGATCTGCTATAGACCCCTATATCATTGAAGGATTCGAAATTGAAGCCCAAACAGTCGATGATATAGGAATTTTAGTAACTGGTACAACTATGC
>JAGLTP010000642.1 GCA_023135215.1 Candidatus Heimdallarchaeota archaeon | reverse complement strand
GATGTTTCAGATAAGATTATTAATGTTCTCGAAACGGTGAAAATCGATCCAAGAGAATTCATGGTAGCAAGCATACTTTCAAAGAAAATAGCAGCTGGATCTGAATATGTTTTAATTGATTTACCTACTGGGAAAGGAGCAAAGGTTGTCCATAGAGAAAATGCACAAGAAGTAGGTAGCCTTTTTACAACAATCGGTTATTCTCTAAAAATAAGGCTGGATTGTATAATTAGTCCTGGAGACAGACCGATAGGAAATATGATTGGTCCCGCTCTTGAAGCAAGAGATGCTCTAAAAATACTGGAAGATCAGAGTGGAAGTAGTGATTTGATGAGAAAAGCGCTTTCATTATCAGGTATTATTTTTGAAGCTCATAATTGGTGTCCAAGAGGATATGGCTTTGAATATGCTGAAGAGATTCTAAGAAGTGGAAAAGCCTTAACTAAATTTAGGGATATAGTTGAAATGCAAGGTGGGAATAGGAATATTACAGAAGACGACATTCCAAAAGCTGATTATGTTGAATCGATTGTTGCAAAGGATGAAGGTGTGGTTTATGGTGTAGATAGCGCACCGATTTCTACAATTGCTAGACAAGCTGGAGCACCAAGTGACAAAACAGCAGGTGTCGTACTAAAAGTAAAAAGAGGAGAGAGATACAAGAAAGGAGATACTCTATTTGAGATTCACTCTTCATCTGAGGAAAGACTTACTTCTGCAATAAAACTTGCAACCTCTGATTTCGAACCTATTGACACTGAAAAGATGATTCTTGAGGTTATTAGAGGACCAAAGGAGTTGTAACCAGAAAAATGATCAAGGATGGAGAAGATTTTTACTTTCGAATCTTTAGAAAGTCTACTTCTCTTGATATGGATTTATTGTTTGATTTTCTAAGAGAAAGAAGCTCCACTGAAGTAGTCATACAGATTTTAGACCCAATCCTTCTCATTAGTGTGAAACAACTTCAATCTGCGATTTATCATACTGAAAAATCTTTTGAGAATAAGAGGAACATAGCAAGAACTAAAGCAAATGAATTACTCATTCGCTTAGCAGGTAAAAGGCAAATTTCAAACGCTTTGAACCTTCTTGGTATTAAAGATTCTAG
>JAGLTP010000641.1 GCA_023135215.1 Candidatus Heimdallarchaeota archaeon | reverse complement strand
AAAGCCATATTTGAAGCACAACTCATTGCTGCAAAGTAATCTTCTCCTTCTTTTGAGGTAACTGGAACACTGGCTAGTTCTTGGTCAAGTATAGGAAGGTTATATTTTCTCATTGCTGACAAGCAAGTTCTTAGGTAATCAGATGCTACTTGGTGACCCATACCTCTTGAGCCACAATGAATCATAAGAGTTACTTGATTGGGTTTGAGTCCGAATTTTGCACCCATTTCAGGATCAAATATATCTCCAGGTTTTATAACTTGGATTTCTAGATAATGATTTCCTGATCCAAGCGTTCCTAGCTGTCTTAATCCACGACTTTTTGCTTTATCACTAACCTTTGTATGATCTGCGCTAGGCATCTTACCTTGACTTTCGATTCTTCGGACATCCTCTTCACGGGCATATCCATTCTCTAAACACCATTGAGCACCATTCTCAAGAACATCATCAAAAACTGAACGAGAAATACTAGCTAAAAATGGATCATGAGAAAGTTTTACACCAACACCCGCGGGAACTCTTCGAAATAGTTTCTCTACAAGTTCTTTTATTTTTGGACGAACATCTCTCTCTTCTAATGTAGTAGTTAGCATCCTAACTCCACAATTGATATCAAAACCTACTCCTCCAGGACTTATCACTCCTTCCTCCATATCCATGGCAGCGACTCCACCAATGGGAAAACCGTAACCGCGATGGGCATCTGGAAGAGCAATTGCATACTTTTGTATTCCTGGCAATGTAGCAACATTAGTTATTTGGTCGATTACCCCAGCGTCGATTCCTTTCTTGAGAGCAGGAGTTACAATCAATCTTGCCGGAACTCTCATTCCTTTTTTGAATGACACAGGAATTTCCCAAGTAGATTGATCTATTTGTTTCATCGGAACATTGTTACTAGACATTTTACTCATCTTTAGAGAATTTTGTGTTTTAATAAACCTCTTGGTTTATTAGAAATATGCAAAAAGGTATTGTTTTTAATCATTCATCATTGTTATTTTTTGAGATCTATGTTCAAATATAACATACTAACAGAAGAAGTGAAATCAGATTTTGCTTTTGAAGTTTATTCAGATACTCTTTCAGAGTTATTCAGAGGTGCTGGCATTGCTATGATGGAAGCAATGGTTGAAGTGAATGCACTTGAAGCAAAACGAACATGGGACATAGAAGTGGAATCTGAATCATTGGAATTATTACTTTATGATTTCCTAAGTGAGTTAGTGTATTTGAAGGATGTTGATGTCGCTCTTTTCAAAGACTATGAATTAAAAATTAAAGAGAATGGGAAATACTCACTTTCTTGCAAAGCTCATGGAGCAGAAATCGATTACGAAAAAGATGTGTTGTTAACAGATGTAAAAGCAGTAACAATGTACAGGTTTGTAGTAGAAAAAAGAGACAAAGATTGGTATTGTCACGTTATTCTAGATTTATAAAAATCAAAAAAGCTTGTTATTATAAAAATCTAAAACGCTTTGACATTTGGTTAGAATGGTTTTCTTTTAAGAATTACAAAAATATCCATGAGATAATCTTTATAAACTGAATTGTTTTTTGTTAAAACAATCCTACAAAATAGAGGAATAAAAATGGGCGATATAGTAATTAAAGATAAATATACAATAAAAGATGACCTACTCTACACTAAAGATAGTGAGTGGGTTAGGCAGGAAGGAGATGTATGGATTTATGGAATATCCAACTATGCTAGCGTTGAACTTGGAGAACTAGCGTACGTTGAGCTTCCAGCTGTTGGAGATACCTTTTCAAATGCTGATTCTATGGGTATTATTGAAGCCCTTAAAGCAGTAGTGGATTTCTATGCACCATTTGATTGTGAAGTTATCGAAGCAAATACAGACTTAGAAGACGATGCAGCACCAATAACAGAGGACTGCTACGGAGAAGGTTGGATACTTAAAGTTAAACCAACAAATGGTACTGACCATCTTATCAATGTTGAAAACTATGTCAAACTCGTAGAAAAGTTGATTGAAGAAGGTACTCACTAGATTTTTAGAGGAGATTTTTCCCCCTCTATTTTTATTAATTATTAAGAGGTAAAAAAATGACAGAAGATTTTAGAGGACATCCTTATCTTGCAAACTCACAAGAAGATTTGGATGGGATGATGGAATACTTAGGAATTAAAGATATAGATGAACTCTATTCTGATATTCCTGAAGAGATTAAATTCAAAGGAGAATTGGATATTCCATTCTATGAAAGCGAATATGCTCTTATGGAAGCAATTAAAGCTAAATTAAGCAAAAATCTAACCACAAGAGAGCTTAGGAGCTTCATAGGAGGAGGAGTGCTGGACATCTATGTACCAGCATTACAAGACGAGATTCTAAGAAGAACTGAATTCTATTCCGGTTATACTCAATACCAAGAAGAAGTGTCTCAAGGTTCTTTACAAGCTTTATTTGAATACCAGAGTATGATTTGTGAACTTACAGGTATGGATTTAGCAAATGCTTCTCTTTATGACTGGGCTACAGGTGTAGGTGAAGCAGCTTTAATGTGTGCTCGTATCACTAAACGAAATAAATTCTTGTACACATCAGCTATTGCCCCTAACCGAGAAGCTGTGTTGAAGAGCTATGTTGCTGGAGTAAAACTCTCATTAGAGATTTTGCCTCATGACAGTATCACTGGAAAAATGGACATAGCTAAAGCAAAAGAAATGATGGATGAAACTGTTGCTGGAATCTATATTGAAAATCCTAACTTTTTTGGTGTTATTGAAGATGAAATAGCAGAGATCATTAATGATGCACGTGAAAAAGGCGTCAGAGTAGTTGTTGGAGCTGATATGAATTCTCTTGCTCTAATGAAACCGCCAGGAGAATATGGTGCTGATATTTGTATTGGTGAAGGACAAACTATAGGTGGTGGTCCACTCAATTTTGGTGGCCCATTACTCGGTGTCATTTCCATGAAATATAATAAACGAGATATACGCCAATTACCTGGTCGTATTGTTGGAATCACAATCACTCAGAAAGAAGGAGAAAGAGCTTTTTGTAACACCTTACAAACAAGAGAACAACACATTAAGCGAGAAAGAGCAACCAGTAACATTTGTACTAATGAAGCTCTTGTAGCATTAAGTTGTGCAGTGCATCTAGCACTTCTTGGAAAAGAAGGTTACAAGGATTCCGCAGAAACAATGTATCTAAGTGCTCATTATATAGTTTCTGAATTGGAAAAGAAAGGTATTAAAAGAGTATTTGCAGGTGAATTCTTTAATTCATTCATGGTTGATCTAAAGATTCCTAAGAGTAAAAAGAAGGAATTTACTAACTTTATGCTTGAAAGAAAGATTCTTGCGGGTATACCTTACAGCTTCGATGGTGAAAACTACGATTATCTTGTAACAACTTCATACTTGTTATGTGAAGATGATCTTAACGATTTTGTTAAGGCTATTGGAGAATGGAGGAATTAAAATGTACAGACAAGCAAAATATGACGAACCCTTAATTTTCGATATGAGTAAAAAAGGAAGAAGAGCTAATATTCCACCAAGATGTGACTTTCCAAGACAGGATATCAAAATCCCTGAAAGCATGAAACGAACTAAATTACCAGAGTTACCTGAACTTCATGAAGGGGAAGTTATGAGACATTATGTTCGATTAGCACATATGAATTATTGTATTGATACAGGTATGTATCCTTTAGGTTCTTGTACAATGAAATATAATCCGAAAGTCAATGAATCCATTGTTAGATCAGAAAAAATAATGTATCTTCATCCTAATCAACCAGAAGAATCTGTTCAAGGAATTCTACAGATACTATATGAATTGCAAGTAGCATTAGGAAATCTAGCAGGTCTACCTCATACAACCCTACAAACACCTGCAGGTGCGAGTGGTGAATATTGTGGTCTTGCTCTAATTAAAGCATATCATGATGATCAAGGGGATACTCAAAGAGATGAGATAATTGCCCCTGATTCCAGTCACGGAACCAATCCTGCAAGTACCGTAATGAATGGTATGAAGCTTATTGAGATTAAATCCAATGAAGACGGTAGAGTAAACATGGACGCACTCAAAGCAGCTGTTTCTGAAAAAACTGCTGGTTTAATGCTTACTAACCCAAATACCTTAGGAATTTTTGAGAAAGACATCATCGAAATGTCTCATATAGTTAAGGAAGCTGGGGGATTATTATACTATGACGGTGCAAATTTCAATGCAATTGTTGGAAAAATCAGACCAGGAGACATGGGATATGACGTACTACATTTCAATCTTCATAAAACATTTGCAACTCCTCATGGAGGAGGAGGTCCTGGAGCTGCATCAGTAAGCTGCAATGACATCTTAGAACCCTATTTGCCTGTACCAACTATAGATTATGACAAAGACAAAGACTATTACTTCTTCAATTACGACAAACCAAAATCTATAGGAAAGCTACACGGATATTATGGTAATGTTGCTGTTGCTCTAAGAGCATACTCTTACATAGCTGCACTTGGCTTCGATGGATTACAACACACAGCAGAACAAGCATGTTTAACTGCAAACTATGCAGTAAGAAAACTAGAAAAAATAGATGGTTTTAGATTAAGCCATGGACCTTCAATACCAAGAAAGCATGAAGGAGTTCTAGAGGCCACTCCAGCTCTAAGAAATTATGATGTTTCTGGAAAAGATATTGGTAAGATGATTCTCAATCATGGAATGCATGCACCAACCGTGTATTTCCCACTAATTGCACATGAAGCTTGGATGGTTGAACCTACAGAAAACGAGAACAAAGACAATATCGATAAATATGTAGAAGCTGTAGAGATAGAAATGGAAAAAGCCAGAAAAGATGCAGAATATGCACACCATGCTCCACACAATACTGCTGTTAGCAGAGTGGATATTGGATGGTCTGTAAAGAATTTAGTTGTCTCTTATAAAATACTTAAAGAAAAATTAGAAAACGGAGAATATGTTCCTTAAATTCTCTTTTTTCATTTTATTTTTATTTTCTTCTTCTAAATTTGATTTGTGCTGGAGGGTTAATGAATATCCCTACAATAAGCATAAAAGAAACACCAAGGATTTCCTTGAATGTAATATTGTCTATCATGTTGTCAGGTAAAACCTTCACCATTGCTGGCGAGGCATCAAAAACAAAGAAGATGATCAATATTTGTATAATAAAATATATTAAGACACTAAATAGAGAACCACGAATCAAGTATCTAAATAATTTCCTTTGTTTGGTATCTCTGACTCTATTCATTAAATATTCAGAGAAAAGGAGAGAAAGGGCGCTTAAACCTATCGAACTGAAAATCGGGAAAGCTATCAACAAAGGAAGTGTTGACCAATCATTTAGTTTAACAATTTCATGTAGATAATAGAAATGTGGAATTTGCGCTAGTAATGATATTGAAAATACAGTAATAACACTGGGTAATATTGCTTCTTTATCCCAGATTCTCATAGCTTTACTCATAATTATCTTCCTTTACAGTAAGCTCTTTTTGAAACCTACAAATAAGTTTAGTTATAACTTTTTTGATGGCGATTAGAAAATTAATGATCACTTTCTTCGAATGAATATCCTTTCTCGATTCGAAATTCGCAATAGTTATGCCCAGTTCCATGACATTTTGTTTCAGATACAATTGGAGGATCTTTAAGTATTAATGCTAATCGTCCTGCTAAGTATCCCGATTGAAAATCACATAATGTCTCATTTAAGTTAGTTTCAGAAAGATTAGCGCCAGATGCGTATGCACATTCATGAATTTGAATGTACATTTCGTCCTCATCTTCTCCATCTTGAACAGTTACAAATGAGTGAGATCTTGACAAATAGTTGGTAGGATGAGTTAAATATTGTCTGATTATTTCTGTAGCTTGTTTGAGTGAATCAATGGGTAATTCTGCTTGTTCAGCAGCCAATATATCGTATATCAGATTTTTTGCAGGTCCAATAACACCTAATTCTCTTCCTGCAGAATATAGTAGAGCTCCACAGAATTTATCTCTAAATTTTAAAGAGATTATTTGTTGTTGTAAAGAACTTATGTGAACATAATCTTGATCATTAGGTCTTAATGATTCAGTCATTTTCAGGGAATTATACCCATGTTGTGTTGTTTCATGAATAAATTCATAGAAAAGTTGTCTTCTATATTCTTCAGCAGGGAAATCTCCAAGAAATTTAATTTTCTTATCTTCTTCTTTGATTTCCATAGATCGATAAGCAACTTTACCTGGTTCTTTTCCTTGAAAAACTTCTATCTCAAACTCGCAGTATGCGTCTCCCAATCCTTTACATTTGGTTTCAATTACCCTCGTACCAAAACCGATCATAGCTTCAACTGTTCCTGCTATTTCTCCTGCAGTATAATGGCACAGCGGTTCGCTAATATTTATAGCACCTGCACTATTTACTAGTTCATAAATTCTTAATGTCGCAGTGTATCCCTCTAGTTTTGCAATATCACAATGTGTAGCCTGGTATAGTGGAACAATGTTGTTACGACTATATAATAGAGCAAGCGC
>JAGLTP010000640.1 GCA_023135215.1 Candidatus Heimdallarchaeota archaeon | reverse complement strand
ATGAGTATGTTTGCAAATTTGTTTTCAAGAACAAAAACGGAAAAAAAGGCTAAGGTACTAATTTTAGGTCTAGCAGCAGCTGGAAAAACTACCTTAACAAAATATATTCGATATGGAGAGTTTGTAGGTGATACTATTCCCACTATAGGGCAAAATATAGACTCTATAGAATTTGAGGGATGGAAAATTACTACAATTGATGTTGCAGGGCAACAAGATTTCAGATTCTTATGGGATACTCACTATCCAGGAACTTCTGCAGTAGTATTTGTCATTGATGCAGCTGATATCGAATCATTACCAGAAGCTCGTGATATTCTAAAATCGCATGTATTTAACAATCCTCAACTAGACAATATTCCTGTTTTAGTAATTGCAAACAAGCAAGATTTAGCAGGTGCTGTTGAAGCTCCTTTACTTATACAATTACTTGGTTTGCATCTTGATATGCACGAAAGAACTTTTGCAATTTTCGACGCAAGTATCCTTTACGGCAGTGGAGTGATTGAAGCTTTTACATGGGTAGTTAACCAGTTGGAAATTGCAGATAAATAAAATCACTTTCTTTCTCTATTTTGATTCACTCTTTTGTTTCATATGTATTTGATAACCTATATTAATGGCTATAGTCATATCCCCACATAAGTGCATGCTGGGTGTTATGTTTTGTTCTTAAAAGTAAATAAGATGACAAAAATTACTGCAGTAATAATCTTAAGTTTCTTTCTCATTTTTAGTATATCAAATTCCAATGGTTCTTCTGAAAGTGTTGAACGATTCGATTACAAATATCAAGTAACAGATCCTCAGAATATTAAACAAATACCAATATCTCTGGTTGACTTAGAAGATTTTTGTAATAATTTTATTCTCAACCAACTCGATGAACGTGAAATTGCAGGTATGAGCATCTCTGTAGTAAAAGATGGTAATTTGTTCTTTACTAGAGGTTATGGTTATAGAGACAGATGGCTTCTTGAATCCGTTGATCCAAATGGGACTCTTTTTAGAATAGGTTCTATATCCAAAACATTCAATGCAATAGCAGTTCTACAATTAGTTGAAGATGGATTACTTGATTTAGATACTGATGTTAACGAATATCTCTCTGCTTTTCAAATTCCATCAACATATCCAGAACCAATTACCTTGCGACATTTACTAACACACTCAGCTGGTTTTGAAGAATCAGCTTTTCAGTTAATTTCTGATTCTCCATACTATCTTGAACCCTTAGAAGATATCTTAAAAAATGGTATACCAAACAGAGTGAGGGCCCCAGGTATAGCAACAGCTTATTCAAATTATGGGACAACTTTAGCTGGATATATAGTTGAACAAAAATCAGGAAAGGATTTTGCTCAATATGTTAAGGATGAAATATTCACTCCACTCGGAATGAATAAAACTTCATTTGAACAACCTCTCCCACATGGTTTGGATGATGCTATGTCTGTTGGATTCGATGAAAATAAGGAGCCAGAGTATTTTGAATATGTCTCTGTTGTTCCAGCAGGTGCAGGGAGTGCTACTGCCGTTGATATGTCTATACTCATGTTAGCATTGCTTAATAATGGAACCTACAATGGTGCGAGAATACTCGAAAATGAAACTATGCAGATTATGCAAGAGGATCAATTTATTGCTCATCCAAATTTACCTAATGTGAATCTTGGATTATACGAATTGGATATAAACAATAAACACATTATAGCTCATGGTGGGGATACTATCTTCTTTCACAGTTATATGTTCATGTTTCCTGAGGAAGATTTAGGTGTCTTTATTTCATATAATAGTATTAACGGAGGAATTGCTACAAGAGAATTTTTCAGTGTATTTGTAAACAGATATTTTCCATTTCCAGGAAGAATTATTGAACCTATGATGGATTACAAGAAAGGATTGAGGAAATTTGCTGGATTTTATGTACCTACAAGACGATTTTATTCAAATATAGAACATATTCAGGAGAATGATTTTCTAGAGACAGGTTATGAAATAAGTATTTCGAGAGGAAATATAAAAATCTCTTTTTTGGAAGGTATTGAATTTGTTCAAATTGAACCTAATTATTTTGTTGAATCAACTGG
>JAGLTP010000064.1 GCA_023135215.1 Candidatus Heimdallarchaeota archaeon | reverse complement strand
TATCAAAGTTGAAAATATCTTCATAAAATTTTTTGGCTCTTTCAATGTCCTTCACTTTTATTTGAAAATACATTCTTTTGAATTTTATTGGATATTCTCGTTTTTCAGTCATGATTTGTCTAGAATCATTTCTATATAAAAGGATGAGTTTTAGTCAATCCACTTAACTTTCAAAGGTCTTCGAGATGGTCCTGCTAAAAATTCTAGTTCTGAATACCCTAAAACAAAAACACCAAACACATCATGTTTGGGAGGAATTCCCCATTCCTTTCTTGCGGTTTTAGTTCTTGAGAAGTATTCTTGAGCAAATCCTATCCAGCATGTTCCTAAGCCTAGAGAAAGGGCTGCAAACATTCCGTGAGTTATTGCTAATCCTGCATCAGAGGGAGACATTTTGGAATAGATTGGAGAGTGAACAATAATTACACAAGGAGCATTGAATAACATCAAATCATCTCCCTTTTGAGTTCTTTCAAAATAATTATCCAGAGCATATTTAGTTCTTTTGCTTAAGATTCTCCTTTTTAGAACACCTCTAACGAAGGGGGCAACTAGATATTTAAACTTCAAATATCGTCTTGCTCTAACCAATAAACTTCCTATGTCTTTGGAGAGCTCCGAAATTTTTTCTTTGTTTGTAATAACTATATATTCTCTGTTTTGACGATTACTTGCACTTGGAGAATATCTCATTGCTTCTAGTATCGATTCAATCTTATCTTTTTCAACAGCTTTGTCAAGATAAACTCTTATTGATTTTCTGCTTCTGATGAGTTTCATTAAATCCTCATGAGAGACAATTCTCTCAGGATTCTTAGCTTCATTAAAGACATATGGAGGTTCTGCGTTCTCATAATTAATAGCATCAGTTGGGCAAATAGACAGACAATGACCGCATCTGAAACATCTTCTAAAAGGATCATTGAACTCTATGTGCTTTTCCATGTTTTCTTCTCTAATTACTTTAAAAAGTTGGACTGAACAGGATTTTACACAATCCTCACATTTGATACATTTTTCTCTATTAATGCCCAATATCCTCAATCTAGTCATCTATTTTAGGAACAAAATAACTTCTATATAATCTTTAACAATGGTCAGAGTTCAGTAAAAATTTCCATTAAGTGAGATATTGGTTTTCGCTCTTATTATGGAGTTTTTACTTTCCTAAAACTTTATGAGTTAATCAACTTAAAAGATTTCATTGTTTAGTTGGGGAAAAATATGAAAGAGAAATACGATGAACTTCTAAGAAGATTTAGAGAGGTCAGTGTCATTAGTCAAATTGCAATGCTTACTGGCTGGGATACAGAAGTAATGATGCCAAAAGGAGGAATAGAACAAAGAGGGAATCAACAAGCTTTTCTAGCCAGACTGATTCATGGCAAAATTACAGATCCAGAAATTGGTAAGTTACTCCAAGATATCAAAAACGACTCTAGTTTCGAAAAACTATCACTTTTAGAGAAAAGAAACATCTATCTAATCCAGAGAGATTATGATAAACAAACAAAATTACCTGCAGATTTTGTAGGAGAATATACAAAAGTAAGAGTGATTGCAGTTGAAAAATGGAAAGAAGCTAGAAGAAAGAATGATTTTGCTCTCTTTCAACCATTTTTGGAAAAAGTTTTCGAGTTAACCAAAGAATATACAAAATACCTTAATCCAGATTTACCATCATATGAAGTCTTACTTGATGATTATGAACCGGGAATGTCTGTTGAAAGTTACAATAAGATATTTGATCCCTTGAAAGAAGCAACTGTTGATTTAATAGAAAAATGTAAAACTGCAGCTAAGCAACCTGATAAGACTCTGATATTAAGAAAAGTTCCAATAGACATACAAGAAAAAATATCGGGAGATCTTATGTCTCGAATTAGCTATGATTTAGATAGAGGTCGGCTAGATACAGCAGCTCATCCATTTACAACTGGAGCTTATGATGATGTCCGAATAACAACTAGATATATTGAAGATGATTTTACCAGTTCTCTATTCGCAGTAATGCATGAAGGAGGTCATGGTTGTTATGAACAGAATTTACCCAAGGAATTACGATATCAACCAGTTGGAAATTATTGTTCAATGGGACTGCATGAATCGCAATCAAGATTCTATGAGAATACTATAGGTAGAAGTAAATCGTTCTGGTTCTATTATCTCCCTAAGTTTAAAGAGCTAACTGGGAGTCTTTTTGGAGATGTGGAATATGATGATTTCTTGCATGCAATCAACAGAGTAGAACCTTCACTAATTCGTGTAGAGGCAGATGAAGTTACATATAATCTTCATATAATACTCCGTTTCGAATTAGAAAGAGATTTGTTTGAAGGAAAAATCGAAATCTCAGATTTACCCCATTTATGGAAAGATAAAATGAAAGAAACACTTGGAATACCAGTGGAAACAGATAGTGATGGGGTTTTGCAGGACATTCATTGGAGCGGTGGTTCTTTTGGTTATTTCCCAACTTATTCACTAGGGAATCTTTATGCAGCCCAGTTTTTCGCAAAATTAGTAGAAGATATTCCTGATTGGAATGTCCAGCTTGAAAAGGGAAATGTTCAAGTTCTTACAGATTGGATGAAGAAAAATGTTCAAGAAAAAGGAAATTTCTATGATCCTCCAGAACTTGTAAAAGAAGTAACAGGAGAATATCCTAATCCGAAATATCTAATTGAGTTTCTAAATAAAAAATATTCAGAAATATACGGATTCTAACTTTCTCTTTCTTTCATTTTTTTTGTAAAACACTTTCGTTTTTAAACCGATTAAAGAATTTATTATTTGATGAAAGCTGAAGTTAGACCTTTAAACGTTGTAGCTGTTTTTGCGCACCCAGATGACGAAGCTGGAGCTCTTGGCACGCTTGCTAATCATAGTGAAAAAGGAGATAATGTTTATGTTGTAATGCTCACTCATGGTGAAAATGCTTCCTCTCTGAAAGGTACACCAGAAGAGATAGCCAAAACAAGAGAAGGGCATGTAAGTAAAATAGAAGAAATTATTGGAGCAAAGTATATTTTGATGGATATACCAGATTCAGGTGTTACTCCGTCTATTGAAAATGCTAAAAAACTTGCTAGTATTTTTAAGAAATTGAAACCAGATATTGTAATCACATGGGGTGAGTACAAAACCTTGGGATTAGGACATCCTGATCATAGGTACACTCATACTATAACTTTGGATGCTCTGTCATATGCTAGATATAAGAATAATAATGATGAACATCCTCCACATCGTGAACCAGTAAGCTTATACACACCCATAGAAGGTGCAGGAATAACAGATGCTAGTATCTACATTGATGTTTCGACCCAATTTGATAAAATGATGCAATGTTTTGATGTTTATGAAGAAGCATATGGACAATGGCCTGTTAGAACGTATGTAGTTTCAGAAATGTCAGCAAATGGAATGTTCTTAGGAATAAAATACGCAGAGGTTTTTACAAAAATACTTTGGAGAAAAGCAAGATTTTATCTAGATTAGAGAATTTCTTCAACGTTCGAAAACCAGACAATTTGATTTTTCTTCTCCGAAAATAGTTACTTCTCCGATTTCTATATACTCTTTGTTTTTACCTTCTCTGTTAATATTAACATACCATGTATCCCTAGATTTCTTCTCTGCTTCAATTTTGATTAGTTCAAATTCTCCTTTTTCATGATTGAGAGTTTCTCCATCATCTAAGTAAATTTCCCCTTTAGCTTCAGAATCTTTTGGGTAAATCCTGAGAGATATTTTGGAATCTTTAATTTCCCCTGTGTGTTGTATTTCTTCATTAATATAAGGGATAATTGAACCTTCTTTAACAAAAATAGGTGTAACATCTAGAGGAACAGAAATTTCATGGATTTTACCTCCATCTAAGATAAATTCTCCACAAAAACTATACCATTTCCCTGAAGGGAGATAGATATCTCTTTTACGCTTTCCTCTCTTTAGAATAGGAACAACAAGTAAATTATCCCCAAAAAGATACTGAGATTCAGCCCACTC
>JAGLTP010000639.1 GCA_023135215.1 Candidatus Heimdallarchaeota archaeon | reverse complement strand
TCGGGTATATAACCATATTCTGGTCTAGCAGAAGCGCGTATTTTTTGTGCTCCTTTAGATTTTAGCAATTCCATGGTTTTGTTGAACAATTTTTCTTCTACTTTTTCATACCCTTTTCTTATGAAAGGCATATGAATGGAACCCCATTGCACTCCTTCAACTTCATCTTCCAATGCACTGCTTAGAAAAGCTACTAGCTTATCTCCATCATACAAGAAATGGCGAGTCTCTGGAGTAAAGTTCTCATTTGTATCATAAGCTTCCTTTAGTTGTTTCATAGTTGGATACCAGGGATCAACAGGCCAATCCTTTACAACATCTTTTACTAATTTTCCAAGGTCTTCTAACCTTGATTCTTCATAAGTTTTAAATTCCATTTTTAACACTCACTCTAAAATTTTCTTTTTTGCTTTCTCAAGCATTGAGAAGGGCTCTCAAACACACTTATAAATGTTCTCATGACATAAGAATGTTTATTAGTGCATGGGAATGCTTTAATATGGTTAGAAAAAAGCGAGAATGTGGTCTAAAATGAAAACTCAAGATGTGATGGATCCAAATTTTAAACAAAAACCTGTTCTTTTAATCAAAGAAGAAGAGAAGCTTCTAATTATGAGTAATCCTAACTACTACCCTATTTTGATGTCATTAAGAGAAGGA
The DNA here is from genome assembly GCA_023135215.1 of Candidatus Heimdallarchaeota archaeon. The sequence continues at coordinate 2,618 of JAGLTP010000639.1, read as the reverse complement.
TGCAAAACTGTTAAAGAAATTGAAGAAGACTTTACGAAATATATTTTAAAAGACCTCAAGAAACAAGGCATCACAGATGAGAAAAAAATTAAAGAAATTGTTGATAAGAAAAAACGTTCAGACAAATCTTTGTATAGATATATACAACATCTTATCGATGCAGATTTCGTTGCACTTGTTGGAAAGCGAGTAGCGATGGAGAAATCCATGACAGAAAAGCTATTTGCTAGAACTGCAAGATTCTTCTTTGTTGATTCATATTATGAAAAGATGATTTGTGCTGATTCTCATTGTATTGATAGTATAGCTCAACTATTAGAAGTAATTTACGAAGTTCCTCAACCAAGTAAAAAAAATATTGAGCAATTTATCAATTTGATGAATGAAAGCTCAAAGAAAATCACATCACTGTTATTCAACGAGAAATCAGAAGAATTTGTGGAAATGGTAGATAGCTTATCTTTAGCTGAGGTTACAGCTGTGCTCCAAACAATTAGTCTCATAGATTTAGTTGTTAACTCCAAAAAAACAACAAAACTTCTTGAAAATATAGAAAAGAAATAAAGGAATATTTCACGCATTTTTATTTCATTTTTTCTTCTTCTAATCATAACTTTATATTATATAGAACTGCCATGAGGTGAATATTCCAATCATAATAATAGAGAGTAGTACAAGAATTGAATAGTGTACTCTCCCCGACAATTTCCAATAAGGCTTTCCTTCTTCGTTTTTAACTCCAGTCCATGCAAAAAATGTGAATACTATTTGAACTATAACTGTTAAAAGATATAAAAATGGGAAAACAAGGAGACCATTGAAAACCTTTACAGTTTCAATAACAAGCAGAATATCGTTATTTATTTTTGAAGGAGTTACAAGAGCTGTTACTAAAACTAGACTGGTGCTAATTAGAAAACTCCATCTTGCTATACTTTGGATTTTAGGGTTTTTCTCTTTCTTTTTGAAAAAACCAACCAACGCTCTAATTCCCCAATAAGCTAATGAGATAAACATGAGGATTAAAATTGTTGCTACCATTGCTGTTTGATACTCAGATCCAAAATAGAGTGTATGAGTTTTTTCGAAAGCATAATGTGGTCCTATAAAATTCGTATAGAAGTGCGTTATCCTTCCTCTTTTATCTTGTATAAAGGCTATTTCAAAATAATATTCACCGGTAGATTCTATAAAGTAATTAGGTTCAACTTCTACAAATTCCAAACCGCTTATACCTTCAACGATGAGATGTCCTTTTTTTGTGGTTATAGTAAAACTCACATCAATAAAATCTCTTTCATCAAACAAGGTTTTGTCTGAATAAACTCTTCTAGATGCAACAAAAAACCCAGTGAACCTACGAGCTCTTCTCTTGTATCCTTGAAGTGGTTCTATGTCCACTTTGGGATATGGAAAATATTCTTCTATAAACTCATTAAAAAGCTCAGTTCTAGCTACAGACCCACCTTCACTATTGTAAGAAGCAAAAACACCAATATTAAGTTCAGGAAACAGCATCATTCTACTGTGGAAGAATTGAGTATCACCACCATGCCCAATTATACGTTGATTACTTAGATCAAATTCATAAAGACCTAAACCAATCCCTGCAAGATTTTCATGTGTTAGAAATTGGTTACTTAACATCATATCTACTGAAGTTTTTTCCAAGATTTGGTTCCCATCATAACTTCCATTGTTTAATAATGCTATCATAAATTTGGACATATCTGAAGCTGTAGAACTACCTGATCCAGCAGGGGGAATGCTGATATATTCAAAATAACGCGGAAGGTTGTACTTATCATATCCAGTAGACATTTGTGAAGATAAGTTGCTTGGAAGAGGTTGTAAAAATGAACTCGAATTCATTCCTATTGGCGCTAGTATCTCATCACTCACATATTGTTCAAAATTCTTTCCTGAAACTTCTTGAACAATATAACCCGCTAAAGCGAAGCCGTAGTTAGAATACGATGAAATTATATTTGGTGGTCTTACTCTGTCTGGAATGCCTTCTGCTAGCACTTGTTCAAAATCTTGAGCATATGGAAGTATTGTGTAAATATCTGCTTTTTCAAAGCCTGCTGTATGAGTTAGTAAATGTCTAAGAGTAATAGGTTCTTCATATGTCTCAGGAATCTTAAATGCTGAAAGATAGTTATTGATGTCTACATCCAAATCAAGTAATCCAGTTTCTACTAACTGCAAAACAGCTATAGCTGTAAATGTTTTGGAAATAGATCCGATCCTAAACATAGTCTCATTTGCCAGAACAGGTGTATGATCTGCGGAATTTGCATAACCATACCCTTTCTCAAGAAAAATAGAGCCATCTTTTACCATAGAAAAAGTAGCTCCTGCGATTGAGTAGTTTGCTAACTGTGCTGGAATTATTGAATCTAAGAAATTCTCTAGTTCAGATGGTAATGTTAATTCTAGATTAATTTGCTTAGATTGATTTAATCCTAATTCATTTATCGAAGAAAAACCACTACCTAAGTTATTAGAAGTAGCAATCAAAGGAATAAATAAAATAATACTAAATACTGTAATCATAATAATTTTACTTTTTAGTTTTTTATTGATAAACATCATACAAAAAATCAATTGAGCTT
>JAGLTP010000638.1 GCA_023135215.1 Candidatus Heimdallarchaeota archaeon | reverse complement strand
TAATAACAGTACTCACTCTGAAATGTATTGATATCAAAGTTTACATAAATAAGTAGAGCTGCCTGAGCACCAAAAGGAACAAAGAATAATATGAACAACAGAAAAGCTGCTATTATCTTTCTGGGATTAAATTTCTTCGTATAAACCATGGGAAAACTAATCTTCAAATCTTTTTCTTTCCAGATAAGAAAGACAGTAAATAAAGTGAAGAGTGAAATGTATCCAATGAGAGAACCTATGTTATAATGAGCTAGATACCACCGAAGATGAAAATTTTTGCTGATTATCTCAAAAGGCATGATTGGATAAAGTGAAAGATAAGCACTTACAATAATGAAAATAATAGCTAAGAAACCATCTCTATCTTTACCATCTCTTTTATTGAAAAAATCGACGACAGAAATCAAACCAACAACGAAAATTATTGTCAAAGGAACAATAATTGGTGACATATATCTGATAGAACCCTTGGCAAAAAATCCTTGCCAGAACACAAAGAAGAAAACTAGCCATAAAAGCAGTTCATTGTGTTTACCATTCGATTTAATAAAACCTGCAATTTTGAAGAGAGCCCAAGTTCCTGCAAACATTGTTGCTATTAAGATTGAAAATGAGGAAGAAACAAAAGTTGCGGTATGAGCATTTTCTAGATAGGTTTCAGTTCCAGGTAAAGCTATACCAGGCCAGTTAAAACTGACTTGGTTATATTGAAGATTTACATAAAGATCGAATAATATATCCTTGACTCCAGGAATTGTGAGAATATACAAACCCCATAAGATTCCTATAGCAAGAGGTAGGGAATAAATGCCAAAAATAAATCCCCATCTTTTGTAAGAAAATGATAGTGTTTCGCTTTTGATAACTAAATAAACACAATAAACTGATAGTAGGGAAATTAGAATTCCAGTGCCTAAATAAATCTCAAAAATGGACTTTCGTATTAGCTGAAAGGAGAAACCTGCAATGATTAGAATTCGTAAAACCTTACCAATTTTATCAGAAGGCATTGCTACAAATAGCACAATAGGAATGATAAAACCACTAACTTTACTAAGAATGCATCCACTAAGTGCAAGGGAAACTAAAAGCGCGAAATAAAATTTGTTTTTAGTTTTCTTTTCTTTGAAGAACTTTCTGAAGAAATAGAATGCAGCTGTCGTAAAGAACATCACATAAGTTTCTTGATAGTATTGAAATTCATACACTAAGAAAAATACAAATGGTGTTGCCAAGAAAGCTACAGATGCTATTAATGAATTACGTTTTGTTATTCCTTCAATTCTTGCAATTTTATAACAAAGATAAACTGTACCAGCTAGAAACATCATTGGAACCAGATGTAACATTTCCGATTGTGTGACAAAGAAAACATACGCATACAGTAGAACATTGAGGGGAGGTTTAAACTGAGGATAGAAATTTAACTCGTTGATTTTCCCCAATTGTCCGGTTATATATACTCTGAATGAATTTGGCAGGTAGAAATGTAAGAAATCCCAACCTCTTAAAGGGTAAACAAGCCCTTGTAATGTATAGAAAAATAACATCAACAAAGCTGTAACCAAAAACAAAGTTTCAACCGATTTAGTTATCTTCTTTCTTTCACTAAGTACAAGAGCTGGTAATTTCCTTCGTATCCACATGTATATTTTGAAAACTAGATAAGATAATCCTATTGCAAAATAAATGTAAACGAATCTTTCCAGAATTTTGCTACTATCAATTCGATCAGCTAAAATCCCAACAGCAAGCATTGGAATAACTAATGAAATTGAACCTAAAACTAAAGATTCAAGGAGATACTCGAAGATTGAGTCTGATTTTTTTATTTTCAGTATCCACTTCTTAAGAATATCTACCTCTAAAGAACCAATCGCTAGAATGGAGATTAGTGGAAGAATGATTCTTGTATCTATTACTTCCATCTTTTATTCCTCATATTCTTTTTCAACATCAGCAGCAGTCTTGGTTGCTGCAAATCTTCTCATTAATTCCAATTTTCTAAAATGAGTTATGGTAATAATTAAAGGTATAGTTATTGAAATCGCAGCAATGATAAACCAACCAGAGAGAGCATTTCCATCTCTTAATGTTTCCCAACTAGCAATGTAGTATAATATTGATAATGCAAATAATCCTAAAGACCAAATTGTATACTTAAGTTTCTTACTCATCTTCCCCATGGTTATAGTTTTTTCTTTCACAGTTCTGTCAAAATCCTTTCTAACACCCAATAGAGCACTCAAAACCGCCCAAATGAGGAATGATTGAGCTGTAAGCATTAGTAAATAAAATGCTGTTATTGTCCATGTCTTTCCGAAGAAACCTCGAAGTCTTATCATCCTATCTTCTTTTTCTTCCCTTCTCCAGGCCACTAATGCCATAGCCAAACTTGCTAATGAAATTAAAATGGGAGCAAGCAATAAGAGAGGTATAGTCTGTGCCATGTCAGGTCTAAGAAAGTCTATTCCTGTCTTATACATTATATAGAGCAAGAGGTTAACAAACCAAATTGAAACTCCGATTATGGGGGTGGAAATTGTGCTCATTATGTCTACTTTATTGATGAATGAATTCTTTCCTCTAAGAATTTTAAAGAGTCTTTTACGGAAAATTGCGGTAATTCCGTTAGTCCACCTCCAAACCTGATTAATCATACTAATCGGATTCCAAGGTACTAAACCCTTAGAACAGACTTCATGAATATAGTTTGTCTTGTATCCTTCTGACATTAGAGCGAAAGATGTATCTGTGTCTTCTGCTAAAGTATCTTCAAGAAAACCTCCGAATTGTTTTAACAAATCAGCACGAAACATCCCTGTTGTTCCTGCAAAAATCACCCCGCCTCTAGTTCCCCTACTTTTTTGGTAGATATGGAAGAATTGAGTATGAATATATGCACTGCTTCTCATTAAATAATCATCTTGGTTGACAAACATCGGTTTTCCTTGTACAAGTACAATATCATCAGAAACAAAGCCAGATAAGCATGTTCTTATAAAATTAGGAGTAGGGATATGATCTGAATCAAGAACACTAAAGAAATCACAATCAGTTTGTTTCAGAAGATTATTAATTGCACCTGCTTTGAAACCTTTTCTTGATTTTCTTTGTACAAAACCCACACCATTTTCTTTGCAGAAAACTTCAATATCTGTTGAATGATCAGGAGGGCTATCATCCAAAACTATGACCTCAAACCTATCCTTTGGGTAATCAATCTGTAATGCGCCTTTGATAGTCTCCGATACAACTGCTAAAGGTTCCTTATACAAAGGGATTGCTACAACAACTTTAGGAAGTGGATCTTGAGTAAGAAAAATATTCTTCTCATCTTTTATTATTTTATAATCAGAAGAAGATCCAATAAAATAATAGATAAAGACTGAATAAAAAGCGGAAAATAGTTCGGCTAATAGTATAACAAAATTACAAATAAGAGTAATAACTTGTTTCCAAATGGCATCTGTTTTAGAGAATTCTCTAATGATATGAATGCTGCTAAATATAATATAGTACGTTAGAAAACCAAGTAACAAAATGGTTAAACTATACCAAAGCACTTTTTTCCATTTCATTCAAATCTACTCAGTATCTTGTGATAAATGTTGGTAAAAATAAGGTTTGTTATGGCGAGTTGTGAGGTGATAATAAAGAGAGACAGGAAAAGTTGCTATTAACGATGACCCTAATAAAAGCAAAACTAACCATAGTGTTTTAGTTACTCCAAAGAAATCAAAGAAAGCAATAACCAATATTCCAGCTCCCAACAAGGTAAAGAGTAATGAAAGAGGGATGAGAGGAACTTTTTCATTCCAAGTATCTCTTCCCTTTTCTGGGGGTCTAATTCTGAAAACAGTCTTTAAAACAGCATATACTGTAAATGGGTTCAAGGCTAGAGCAATAATTGAGAATAACACTAAATCATAAACTCTCATGTGAGTTAAGCCATTTTTTCTTGCAAAAATTATTGCAATTATTCCAGAAATCTGATATGCAATAACGAAGGATATTGGCATTATTGCTAAAGGGAGAAAATCTTGTATGGGGAGTCTTACTGCTTTGTTTCCTGTGAAAAACATGATTACGTAAAATAAAATTGTCAAATACATAGAGGACGCTATAAAGAAGAGAGAAGTACTGAAGAAAAGATCCATTTTATCATAAAATGATAATTTTGAAAAAAGTATATTTTTCCATCTTTTTTTTAGTGTATGCATACTGCCTTTAGCCCATCGTAATATTTGGGATAACAATAAAGAAAGATTAGCTGGTATTAATCCTAAACTTCCATAATCATCTATTAATCTGGATGAATAGCCTTTAGACAATATTTGTATCGAAAGATCTATGTCTTCAGTAAACGTGTTAACAGGTACTCCTCCAACTTCATCCAAGATTTTTTTACGAAAACATGCAGTTGATCCATTAAAGAGAACTGTTTTTCTTTGATTTTTAGAACGCTGAAAGATTTCGAAAAACTGTGCATACATTACTGATTCCCATATTTGGAGCTTTGATTGAATGTTGTAAAAATTCACTTTAGATTGAACAAAAGCTATTTTCTCATCTTCAACTAAAGCACTAATAGATTGTTTTAGAAAGTTCTTAGACATTTTATGATCATAATCAAGGAAAACTATGAATTCTGAATTGATCTCCTTTAGCATAATATTAAGCATCCCCGCTTTAAAATTTAAATTCGAAATATCATATATGTAGTTAGAATCATATCGTGATGCTAATTCTTTGATTTCAGGAAGTTCGTCATAACTTTCGTTTGTATCATCACCTAATATAATCTCTATTTTTTCTCTTGGATAATCGGAATCTGTTACTGATTTTAGAGTTAGTTCTAAGATATTAGGAATTGCTTCATGAATAGGGATCAAAACACTAACTTGAGGATATTCTTCGATAGTAATATTTTTCTGATTACGATCAACAGGAGAGTGATAGCTTGTTGTTCCAACATGTTTGAAGAGCATAACAGTATAGAAAATTCCTATAACTTCAACAAGAAGTGATAGGAAGTTAAGGATAACTGCACCGACTGAAAAATCATTTGGAAAAAGTCTTCTTTCTAATATAATTAATTTCGCGGACCAAATAAGGTAAGTCAAACCAACAACTAAAACAGCTATTGTAAAGAAATATAGAGACACACCGATTATTCTCCAAAGTTTAGACTTATGCCGTTCTTTGGTGTTCTGTTTATCCATTAAAAGCAACTACTGAACCTCTTACTTAGTGGGAAAAAAAATTGCTATTAAAAGTTTCGATGAAAATGAGAATAGTGAAATCAGAGTGAGCTAGGTAAATCATAAACTCAGTGGTTGTTATTATTCTTCATGTCCACTATTCTCAACCTATAGAATGAGAGAGATGTTTTATTATTTCTTATTAAGGATAAAATTAGAAAAGTGGAACAAAATCATTCTTCCTCAGTTTCAGTTTGTTGTTCTTCATTTGAGGTATAGACGACAATTGGTGGTTCCTCTGATTCTTTTCTTCTCTTTTCTTTCAGTTGTTCAATAGTTAAAACCGCTTCGATTTGGTTCTTAGGAACTGGTGGAGGTTCATAGCGTTTTAGTAATTGAGCAATCAGATCTTTCTGTTTTGTAAGCTTGAGTTCGTCACAAATCTCATTGAATTTTTCCTCATACAGGTATAATTCCTCAAGAAGTTTGTTGTAAATACTATTGAGTTCTTCATCTGTTGAAGAGATTACATCTTTAGATGTTATTTCATTGATGTACTCTTTGAGTAAATCTGTATCTTGAGCACTTTCACTTAGATAGATGAGGAATTTTGAGAAATTATCTTGTGGGTTATGAACAGCAGTTTGTATCAGAGTTTTTCTGTAATCACTAAGAAGAATCCCCATAAATTCATCCTTTGACATTTTTAGCTTTTCAACCAAATTAGTATCCCAATCTTCTGGAAGTTTTGCATAATTAAATGCAAGAGCTGGTACTAAGTAATCAAATAATTTGGGTTTAATTTCTCTCATTTCTTCTTCTGAAAGCTTATCTATGATTTTCATGAATATCTTGTAATGATCTTGATTCCCTGATGCTTCAAAATATCGAACGATGGGTAATACAGATTCTATAGGTTCTATTTCCCTAAAGTAAAGCTTCATGATTAATGGTCTCGTAAGATAAGGAAACACTAGCACTAGAAGTAGAGGAATCATTGCAAAGAAATTTAATGCGCCCATAACTTGCCAGATGATTATAAAAATCGCTATTGCAATACCCCACAGGCCGAATTGGAAATATTTTATTAGTTTTCTAGCTCTTGAAATATTATAACAAAGCTGACAGATTCTTTCTGCTGCTGTATTATATTGCTGATCTAAATTACACAGTGTGAGACCGCATAAGGAGCACTTACCATCTGTTTCATTTGTAAAATGGAAAGCACAAAATTCAGTTCTATCTTTTTCAACCATGTTAACACATCAAAAATTAGGTTTTTTTAACTTTATCTCCTTCGTCATTTTCTTAAACTTCTTTATTCAAGTGAAAATTCATCAAAATAATTGCTTCATTTTTGTATTTGGACTCAGAAAAAATATATAGTGCGAAAACGAACAAAACATTATAATAATAAGTTTCAAACATAATTAAATGTAAGTAAAGTTGTGGAATGTGATTTAAATTGAGTACTGAAGATACAGTCCAAGTTACTATCCGTGAGGCCAAAGATATCTTAGCTAAACAATCTGTAGAAGATTTTGTGAAGTTTCTTGAAACCAGAACTATTGAACTTGAAAAAAAGGATCAACTACTGGAATCAGTCATTTTGTGGCATTATTTTGAGGAAACAATGGAAAAATTCGAGGAAGATGATTATCTTGCTTATGCTTTTAGCAAATTAATAAGCAGATATCTATTTTTAGCAGATTTAAGCAAGGCAAAAGAAATATATGAAAAATCTATCAAGAAGGATCTTAGTAGCTTTCATTTAGATACTGTTAGAACTATCTATGAAAGAAGAACTGAAACCAGAACAGACAAAGAGATAGTTGAAATTGGTAAAAAGGATATTTTTGGGGATTTCACTACAACTGTAACAGCTCCAAATGTGCTCTTTGAAAACAACACACAAGTAAGGAATTTTATACTTAATGATTTACCAGAAGGATCTTACTCAATAACTATTTTCAATCATAAATTAGAGAATACTGAAGAGCTTAGGATGACTACTGAAACCCTCGAGGAATACGAAGTAATTTCCGTTAAAGAGACAGTGAGGATTGAGTAAAATGGCAGAAAGAAAACCAGTTTGGGGATCATCAAGGTATTTCATAGAAATTGAACCAGACACTAATCTCTTTAGTAC
>JAGLTP010000637.1 GCA_023135215.1 Candidatus Heimdallarchaeota archaeon | reverse complement strand
AGACAAATAATAAATCCTTCTAACCTACATATATAGTTTTTGTCGGATGTAATACCCCGATGATACAATTCTAAAAAAAGCTGAGGAAATAGCAAATTGTTTAATCAAACTTTTTTTCTTATACTTATTTTTTTGAATGTTTGCTAGACATATTTGATTAAATGATTCACATAGATGTAAATAACAAATGTCTAGATGCAAATAAATTAGATTTAAGCCTAATAAGCCTAAAGAAAATAGAATTGTTATGACAAATAAATAACCAAAGCGGAATTTTTAGTTAAAAAAATACTTGAACAAAAAGAGAAAAGTATAATCGAACTCAAAAAATGTTATTTGGGTTAAAGATTTGTCCCACCATTTTTTAACTCTTAATAGAGAAAGAACAACAAATAGTACTCTTAGAAGTCTTCAAATTCATCTTGCTCTTCAACATCATCTTTCCACCGAGAATATTTCTTCATAATATTCTCAATATCTCCAGAGATAGACCTTGCTAGTTCAGCTGCCGTGACTTCACTGACTTCTTTTTGTGTAGGCGGTGCTTTGGGAGTCGGTTTAATATCCAGGACGGCTTCTCCACTGATTACCTCTTCTCGTTCTTTTTCTTCTTCTATAATATCTAACCATTCTTGATACTTATCTATCTCAATAACTTCTTTTCGGTGATCTTTCATCATTTGGAATATTTCTGATCTAATTGGTTTAGAAGTGTCCCAGCACATTTGCCAGAGCATATCTGATTGATACTCAGAGAATTTAATTGCTGTTTTTCTTGCCATAAACTCAGTAAACCTCCAGAAGTTATCACCCAGTATTTCAGCAATTTTCTTTTCAGCATTTTTCTCATCTGACTCTATACTAAGGAGTGTTTGGATGCCTTCTAGCTGCTGAAAAACATATTTTCTTATATAAGGCCATAAATTTGGGAATCGTAAAAGTTCCTCTTTTTCCAACAATTGTTGTGATTCTGGTGTAGCTTCTTCATGCTTAACTTTTTTCTCCACCATGGCATGTGCTAATTGATCTACAGTTTCATACCCGTTATTTTTTGCAATCATTTTTAGAGCTGAATCTATGGAATATAGTAGAGGTGCTGGATGTTCAAGTTTTGATTCTGCTAGTAAATCTTCCACTGCTAGTTCAGAACCTATCCCTCCCAAAGATAATGCTGCTCTGCTTTTTACTGTTACATCTGGATCTTTTCTCATTGAAACCAATAGAGCCGAGATGGCTTGGGGAGAGGTAAATTTACCTAGCGATCTAGCTGCTGCAAGCCTGATATTCTTAATATTATCCATTAGGCAGAAAACTAAAGTTTCTATCGCTCGATGGTCCCCAATCTCAGCTAAAGCAGTAATTGAATAAGTTCTATTTTCTATTGAATCTTGATTTACGACCTTAATTAGAGGTTCAACCGCTCTTTCATCCCTTAAATCCCCTAGAGCTAAAATCGCCTCTTCTCTTCTCGCTGGATCTTCACTTGTTAGTTGTTTAATCAGCTTACTGATATTCACCATGCAAATATAACAAGTTGGTAAAAATATATAATTGTATTGCTCAACTGATGAGTCATCCAGTTTTTTTAAGATTTCTCCAAGAATAGTCTTCTTTTGCAATAAGTGTGACTGCTGAATCCTCTTTTTGGTCTATAATTTTCAGATCACTATCAGCAACAATTGCTTTTGAGAATTCATTTATTTTCTCAAATCGTGGCATAATTTCATAAGGCAACCTTTTTCTAGCGTCTCCAACTGACATAAAACCTTTAGGTTCCAAAAAATGTGCTTCCGATTCCATAAATAATTCTGCGTATTCTTCAGGCTGTTCCATATTGTATCCTGGAACCAATGTTAACCTAACTACTTTTCTTGTATCTAGTGATGGGAGCAATTGTATTGTTTCCTTTATTTTGTTCCAAGCATTGTTTGTTGAAGGTCTTGCAGTCTTTTCAAATAATTCTTTATTAGGTGCAATCAAGGTTACGTATAGTTGAGTTGGTAGAGGATCCAGCTTTTCTAAAACCTCAGGAGTAGTACCATTTGTCACTAGAAAGGTAGTCATATTTCTTGAATGGAATTCTTCAATCAATTCACTTATTTTTGGATAGAGGGTAGGTTCTCCGCTTAATGAAATTGCTGCATGCCTTGGATTGAGAGATTCCAAGTATTTCTCATTTGGAACTTTTGGATGAGCATTATACCCAGCAACAAGCTTTCTTTGCTGCTCAATCATTTTGTCTATAATCTCTTTAGGTTCATCAACCTTACAACTCATGGGTTCTTTATTATACCATGAAGCGCTTCTCCAGCAGAAAACACATTTTAGATTACACCAAATAGTTGCAGGAGTGCATTGTAAACATTGATGGGAAGTTATACCATAGAATTTACTCTTATAACAGACACCTTCTCCCTTTAATGAATGCTTTAACCAAGTACAAGTTTTAACGGCGGAATGATTCCCAGCCATCCTATACTGTTGTTTCTCCAATTTATCTTTAACATCATCAGGAATAGAACAAGGAATAACGGTCATCTAAACTTCCAGAAAATCTTTCCTTCTTTATTCTTTTGATTCCACTGAAAATAATCAAATATTCGATAAAAGGAGGAGATATTAGTTGTAATCCTCACTCATCCACTAAACTTTCTAAAGTTATCTCATCAAGAAATCCAAATCTACTCGCATCGCTCAAATAAGATTGTGCTTGAAAATCACTATCAAATACTTTGATCCTATCTTTGATTTCTTTATTTTTTATTTTCTTCTTCTTTGTGAATAAGAAAGCTATATTTTGAACAATTTTCCCTCTTTCAGCTAATTTGTTTGCAATTTGATTAGCTACTTCTTCTGATTCCTTAACATCATAATGTGTGACATCAATCATGTAAAAGAGGGGTTTTTTGGCATTTGCATGTTGTTCATCTAGACATCTGTCAAATTCCTTTACCATTTTATCGTTATATTTTCCTTCAAAACTCATTTTTACTATTACTTGAGAGAGGTATCTCACATGAATTGTCATATTATCACAATTTGAACTCTATCTTACCACTTCCTTAAAATATTTAAAAACGTTGTTTTTTGACAGCTTTTCTAGAATCATAAAATTTCAATGCATTACATTTATTAAATCTCAAGAAACTAATTGTTTGTGCGTTTGAAATGGTGAATGAAGATAAAGAAAAACAAGCTGAAGTAAGGCAAGAAGATAAGACTTCATTCATCGATCGAGCTAGACAAATAAGACTTGTGAAATTTGCTATAGTTAGTACAGGTGGATTTGGTTTGACAGAGTTATTTGTCTTTCTTTCACTTTTGGTTTTTGACTTATACTTCTCAAGAGAAGAAATTCTTTTTAGATTCTGGGTATTTGATGTCTATACTGGTCATTTTGCTCTTCTCGTAGCAATAATTATAGTAATGGTATACAACTATGCGATTAATAAAATTTGGACTTTTAGAAAACAGGAACAGATTGCAGATTTCAGAATCTCACTTCAATTTGTTAGATTTGCAATTGTTGGGGCTTCAGGAGCTTTAGTTAATTATGGGTTATTTCATCTATTTTTTGTTGTGATAGGTTGGAATGTTTTTCTTGCCACTGCGATCGGTTTTGTGGTTTCTGTAATAACAAATTTCATCTTCAATGATCTTTGGACTTTTAATCCTAAATTCGGCAAAGAAAAAAATTAAGTGTGATTAACTGAGTTCATAACCACAATTTACACAATAATTCGATTCATATACAACTTTTGCTCCACAAAAATTGCAGAAATTTGGTCTAACACTTGTAACAGGAGTGCTGTTTGTTATTGTAGGAGTGGAAGCTTGTTTTTCTGTATAACTAGCAGTTTCTTCTGTTCTTTCATATGAATCTACGGATTTATATGGAGAAGGAGTTGGTGTATAGATTTCATATTGCTTCCTTTCATAGCTTGGACGATTTGTCCTTCTATGTCTTCTTGAACTAGTAATTGCGGGTAGGATGAATAGGAAGAACACTAAAATAACCATAAGTGGAACAAATCTAACATCAAACCAGGTGAATTGCAATAGGAAGTAAATTCCCAGCCCTAATATTATAATTGATAAGAAGGATACCCTTCTTCCTCTATATCTCGTTTTGTGCATTTGTTTCTCTAAGCTAATTTTCACATCCACGTTTATAAACCATTATAAATAAAGAACAGAAAGGTTAGGAAAATTCGTATTCTTCTCCACAATTTGAACAAAATGTAGCATCTTTGTCGATTTTATGTTTACATTTTTTGCAGAAGTTAACAGACGATTTCTTGTAACCTGGTTCTTTCAATTTACTTACATGATAAGAATGTAAATAACCATCCACGTCTCGTG
>JAGLTP010000636.1 GCA_023135215.1 Candidatus Heimdallarchaeota archaeon | reverse complement strand
TTTCTATAGAGATTTGCAACGGCATTCACATCTGCATTAATTTTCTTGTTGTATGTTTCACAGACATAAAGACCACGATATTTTCTACCTTTCTTGTGTTTTTTCCCACAGAGACTACAGATCTGAGAAGTATACTTTTCATCAACAAGAGAAACTTGAATTCCTTCATTCATAGCAGAGATTCTTAATCTTTCGTTTATATATCCAAAGCTCCAGAAATTATGAATTAGAGTATTCACTCTTTTCCCTTTGTTATTATTATTTCTTATATACTTGACATTTCCAATAAAAATTTCCTTAACATTTTTCTTAGAACATTCCTGAATAAAACGATATACAATTGTATTTATACAATGACGAAAACGAAGTCTTTGTTTTCTTTTTAATCTTCTAATCTTATCGCTAGTTTTATTTCCATGTTTCTGAACTTCTGATTTAAGTTTGTTAATTTTCGTAGCCCAATATTTCCAGTCTGCTAAGAGAGGTCTTCCTGAGTAAATGATAGCTTGGTTCTCATTTTCAATCCATACAGTTAAAAGGTTAAGAACCCCCAAATCCACAAAAGCTTTCTTATTTCCTTTAGGATTTGTTGAATCAATTTCCAATTCCATAGATTGATTTCCATACCATTTTTTTCTCAAAAAATCATAAGAAATTTCCAATCTTCCTTGTTTTCCTTTCCACTTCAAAACACCAGATATTTTGATTACTAATTTGCTAGGAAGAAATAGACATCCGTTATCAATTTTGTAACAATCATTTCGAAACAGTGTCTTAAGTTTTAATTTTCCAGTATTTTTGTTAATCCAACCACTCGGTGGAGATATTTTATTAATATGATTTGGAAGTTTTTTTCCCTTTTTCATTTTGAGAAGAGATATGAAACTTTTCCAAGTTTCATCATTTTTGCGAATTATTTGTTGAGTCGTAGCTGAACCTATAATACCTTTATATTTCTTGTATTCATGTTCTGCAACCCAGTTCATTTTGTTTTTCTGAAATAAGTCTCTTCTTTTCTGGTTAATTTCATTCCAAAGAAGTGCTGATGATCTGCATAGATCGTATAATTTCTTCTCCTCATTTTTTATTGGTTTAAGTCTGAAAACATTGGTTCGAATGATTCTCATTCACTATTCAATATAGTATCCAATATAAAAACTACAAAAAAGAAGGTTTCATAAAAGATAAAAAGCTATCTGAAATGGAAGAATATGATGGAACTCCTAGGCAAGTATGGTAAAGAGGATTTAGCTATTCTCTATATTGCTAAACAAAATGACAAAGTTGTGGAGTTTGTTGAGAGTATACAACCTCCCATTCCTAGAGAAAAGAAATGGGTTTTAATTATCTCTACAATGTACGGTTGTCCCATAGGTTGCCTAATGTGTGATGCTGGAGAATATTATCATGGTAATGTTTCCAAAGAAGGGATGTTAGAAGAAATCGACTATATGATTCATTCTCGATTTCCTGAAGGGAAGATACCTATTCCTAAATTAAAAATCCAATTTGCAAGAATGGGAGAACCAACACTCAATGAAAACGTTCTTGATG
>JAGLTP010000635.1 GCA_023135215.1 Candidatus Heimdallarchaeota archaeon | reverse complement strand
GTTGTCTCGTTATCATAAGTCATCAAGGTTCCTTCTAGCCAGCTTAAACTGGTTGGTCCTGTAGTTCCATCATCCCCAAAAAGCAAAGGAGCTGATTCATTATCTCCTCCGACATAAGTATACCAAATGGTAACGTTTGCATAAAGATCGGCTGTAATTACTGCTCCAGTATTGTTAGCAGGATATCTTTCTACAATTTCTGTTGTATTAACATCTGCTTTCCAAAAAACAGGTCTATAAGTAGTTGCTTTCTTTGGAATAGAGATAAAATCTTTGTCTTGATCTGTGGAGATTTTGCTAGTTTCATTATCAACAAAATCTGCGGCTATAAAACTCATACTTGTAATTAAAGCAATTACCATGAGAGGTAAAATTAATCTTTTCGTTACCACTTAAATCACCGATTATTAGGCTTTTTTATTCAGACTTTTGGAGTCAACTGTATTTTTAAACTTATCGAACTTGCTTTCTTCTGGCTTAATTCTGGTTGTGTTAAATTAGAGGAAGATGGAAGTTTCTTCTGTATACACATAAGGAGAGAGTATACTATAAGGAGTGTTAATTGGTCGTACTACTTTTCTTTCTTTAGAAAATCTTGGAGATTTAGAAAGCAATTCGAAGATATTCCCAATTACATCAAAGGTCGGTAAATTCCCTGCAACTACCCCTTTTTCAACTCTGTAAGAATCGTTTGCTGATACTTTGAAAGTACCTGAATGGTAATCAGCTGTCATATATCCTTGTGTTGAGTTAACAAAGATACCTTCACCTACATCGTTGATAATTTGATCATAAGATTCTTGCCCTTCACCAACCAGCAAATTTGACGGAAAAATATCAGGATAAGCTTGAAAATTACGAGGAAAGATTTCAAAAAGTTTTACTCTAAAAGAGTTACCTGTTTTCTCTTCATTTTCTTGTGAAAATTGAGAATTGTTTAGAGCTTGTTCTAACATACCTTTTTTTATTACAACTGTCTTAGCTTGACTTATCCCTTCATCATCAAACGCAGTAGAGTTAGGTAACCCAGGAACTGTTCCATCATCTGTTAGATTAAATTCAGGAGAAAATTCTAGTGAAGAGAGTTTGTGTGCATTTGGCTTCCTTAGTAAAGGTACAAGAGAAAACGAAAAAATCTGCGAAAAAGCCATTGGAGAAAATATAATTGGTACGGATAAATTAGTTAAAGTTTCACTTAACGAAGATCTTTGCATAGTTTCGGAAACCAAATCTTCAACGATGCTAGATATAGAACTAGGAATCTGTCTGCTTGTTAGATGTTTTTCAGATGTGGATATCATATCATATCCACGATAAAGTGCTCTTAAACTGATATCACACCATGTACTCTTCTCAAATGCTAGTGCTTGAGTTGAGTTTGCTATCAGTTTTTTTTCTAAGGAAAAGAGAATTGAACCATCAAGTATAATATCATCAATCGTTTTTTCGAACTCACTCATCGAATATGAAAGAGAATAAATCTCTTCTTCATTCAAGGAAGCTATTCTTTTATCATAAATATTTGAGACTGAAGACGAAGATAGTTTAATCTCTGGAAAATCAAACTTCTTCGATGTAATTGGATAAGTTGTAATTTTCTCTAAATTATCCAGTTCTTGAAAAACAGAGGTTAATGGAAAACATGCAAAAAACAGTTCATCATTCTTGAAGAATCTTATCGCACATCCTGCCCTATTAGTTGTTTGAAATACTTTAGGGGTTCTGTATTCTATTCCCCCCATCATATGAGATAATGATTGTATGAAAACTTCGACTTCAGAGAGATTGAATAGTTTTTCAGTTTTCTGTAAAACCTTTGAGGCAATATCTTTTAGTTCATCATCTGTATACATTAACTCACCTTCATCTCTGTTACAGCTATTTTTGGACATACAGAACCTACATAGAGTCTTTGATTATTCTTGACACAACTACCCGGTTGAGCTACTAATCTATCACTTATTGATTCGATTTTAGATAGAGTGTCGGTCATTTTACCACTTATCTGGAATTGTAAAATATAATCAGATAATTCACCATCTTTTATGATACGACCATACTGTGCATCTAAGTTGTATTCACCAGTTTGTGGTTCTGAAGATCCACTCAAACCTTCTCCAATATATAATCCATTTTGGACTGTTTCAAACAGTTCTTCTTCAGAATAATCTTTAGGTTCGAAAAATATATTGCTCATTCTCACTTGAGGTAGAGACTCATAATTATGCGCTCTGAAATTGGCAGATGTTTCACTTTCCATGGCTGCTGCTGTCATTCTACTATGCAGAAAATCTGACAGTATTCCTTCATCCACTAATAATGTTCCCCGTCCTTTTGTTCCTTCAGAATCATATTCATAATAACCTAGCGTTTCTATATATGGATCATCAATAACGCTGACCATGGATGGAGCAATCTTTAATCCTAACATTCCAGCTGAAAATGATCTACCAGATAGAACATTATCCGCTTCTAATGAATGTCCTAGTACTTCATGTAAAAGTGTCCAAGACATATCTTCACTTAAAATAGAGTGGTATTTTCCTTGTTTAACAAGCTGAGCATTTGGTAAATTATTAATTACTTCAATAAAATGAGTAAGTTGCTCAAATTTGTTAAAAGGTAGGGCTTCTATTCCACCTAATCCACCAAACGATTGATAATATTTCACTTGTAAATTATTATGCATTACTCTTCCAGTTAGGGTTAAAATTGCATATGGATACTCTTGATTTACTCGTGATCCTTCTGAACTTCCAAACCTTTCAGACCAATTCATGAACATAATATCTGTTTCTATTTCTGCTTCAACTTTTAATGAATCTCTGATAAAATCATCAAGGTGTCTTATTTCTTCTTTATTTTCTTGAAGATCCATCTCTTGCCAGCTGATTTTAGGTTTCTTAATTACTGAAGTATCTACTATAGGTGCATCGATTAATACTGCAATACCTTTTTTCCAATTAGAAATCAAACTTGATACTCTAGCAGCTTTTTTTATCTCTCTCTCTGCATAATCAATATTTGGAGAAGAAGCGAAGGTTATGATACCATCTGAAAGCATTCTTATTCCATAACCAGAATTGATACAATTATTCTCTTTGATGATTTCACCATCAAGTGCTATGATATTTTTTTGTTCTATCCTACCATAGCGAATATCAGAATAAGCAGCACCTTGTGCCCTAGTCTGTTCTAGCAGAGATTCTAATGGGTCGATTGTTTTCACCCCTTCGCTCAAATTATTGTCCTTGACATATATATAACTACCCAATTGAGGGCAAATAGGAAGATTTTTCATATAAAATTTAAATCATAAAACAATGCGTTATGCTATTTGTTGTGACTTTGATGGTACAATTACACTAATGGATACAGGTAAAGCTCTTTTGACAGAGTTGACTGACAAAGATTGGCACTATTTTGATGGTTTAGTAATTAAAGGAGAAATGGGTACCAGAGAAGCTTTAGTCAATCAATGGGGTATGATAGAAAAAACAACTATGAGTGATATAAACAAAATTGTTGATGGAATCAAAGTTGATCCAACCTTCATAGAGTTCTATGAATGGACTAAGAAAATAGGTTTAAAATTTACTATTGTTTCTGATGGATTCATCACTTATATTGAGAGAATTCTTTCCAATAACAAAATCCCTGAGGATGAATTTGAAATTAAAGCTAATGATATGAAATTAGATAGTGGGAAGATAGAACTAGAATTTTTAACAGCACAATGCACACATGATTGCGCAAATTGCAAGTATTCACATGTCAAACAGCTAAAGGATTCAGGATACAAGATAATCTACATAGGGGATGGCTTATCAGATATTTTCCCAGCTAAAAGCCTTGCAGATACAATCTTTGCCAGAGAGAACGAGGATTTAGCTAAAGAACTAGAAGGCGATTCAAGACTTATTATTTTTTCAGATTTTTTGGATATTAAAAAGAAACTAGGAGAAAAATTAGATCTAATTCAGTAGATACTATCTTGATTGACAAATGGATTTTCTCTTTTCTCAGATCCTATATCTGTAAGTTCTCCATGACCAGGATAAACTATTGTATCATCAGGAAATCTATACAAGTTTAATATTGAACTTGTAATTTCCTCAAATGACCCACCATAAAAATCAGTACGCCCTATTCCTCGTTTGAACAATACATCTCCAGAGAATAGACATTTATCAAAAAAGTAACAGAGACTACCTGGAGTATGCCCAGGAGTTAAGAGAGTCTTTAATTCGATTTTTCCAATATTAAACACCTGATTTTCAATATCAATGTCCTGTTTTCCAATTGATAAAGGGTCAAATTCGAATAATCTTGCGATGTTACCTAAATTTTCCATAACTTCGAGTTCTCTGGAGTTGAATGCTAGAAGAGCTTCTGGGTATTTCTCTCTAACTTCTTCTAAACCCATTACATGATCGAAATGGAGATGAGTACAAAACAGATATTTTATAGTTAACTCTTCCTTCTCTATTATTTTGTTTAATTTAGGAATTGAACCCGCGACATCAAAAAGTGCTGCTTCTTTCTCTTGAGTATCATAGAGTAAGTAGCAATTGGTTTTTAGTGGACCAGTAATCTCGCATTCAATTTTGTGAGTCATTATATTGTATGATAAGACAACTATTTTTTAAGCTCTTCTACATTTACTTTGATTTTAAAATGATAGATTTTTTAATAACGCTGACCATACTATATCGATCTTATGAGTGAAGAAGATAACTCCTCAGAAAATTTAAAGGAAGAAGATCCAGCTTTCGAACATATTATGGATTTAGAAGTAGAAAAATTAGAGAAAACAGAAAAAGAAAGACTAGAGCAAATGAATGAACTTACTTCTAAACTACAAATAACCAAAAAAAACAGGGAAAGAGCACAAATTTTAGACCAAATTGGGGAGTTCTCTACTTATGCTGAAATTACAACAATCCTAATCGACATTGCTCTAGAGGATAAATTTCAGCTCTGCAGAGCTAAAGCGGTTTCGCTTTTAGCTGATCTTATTCAGGAGGATGAAGTTAAAAGAACGATTCTTCAGACTCTTAGTGACAGCTCTCAACAGGTTCGTCTTTGGTCAGTCTGGGCATTAAGAGTGATAATTCATGATGTAGATGTCAGAGATATTCTTATTCGTAAACTTAAGTTCGGAGAGGTTTCCAATAGAGTAAGATTATGGATTATTAGGTCTCTCAGTGATTTAATGAATGATGAAGAAGTTATGTACGCATTTGTATCTCTCCTAAAATCCAAACCAAATACTGAGATGAGAAAACTTCTTCTTTATTACATCTTACAAAAAGCAGAAAATCCTGAAATGAGTATGGTCCTTTCTACTCATATTCAAAATGAAACTAACAAGGAAATTAGAAGGGAAATTGTGAAAAAACTCCTCCAGCTTGACAATGATGATGTTAATTATGCCTTAGAAAGACTCCTAAAAACTGAAAAGGATGAAGAAACATTAGGAATACTTAGGACTAAATTCCAACAGAAAACTTTTCAATAACTCTTTTTCTTCAACATCATTCAATGACAATCGATATACCCATAGAACCAGATAAGTCCAATTCAATAAAGAAGAGAGAAGAGAGAGCTCTTTATTCACGGACAATAGCTGCAAGTACATCAAGAGGATTGGTTCAACCTTTTGTTTCAATGATCGCGCTTACAATGGGAGCTTCAGCTGGAATTCTTGGATGGATACAAAGTATATCAAACCTACTCGCAACTTTCTTAGGTCCTATTTTTGGTAGATTGTCAGATTTAGTTAAAAGAAGAATTCCTTTTGTAGTTATTTCAACACTTACTTGGGGGATTCCATATGTCATTCTTTACTGGATAATTGATCCTTGGGTAATAGTCCTTATTGTTGCCTTAGTAAATTTACTTGCAAGCTTGGGTATTCCAGCTTTCACAGCTCTACAGAACGAGTTATTTCCTGGAGAAGTAAGAGCTAAATTAACTGGGAGGATTTTTTGGTTTGATGCAGTTGGGAGTGCAGTTGCTACTCTCATCACTGGTGTTATCCTAACAATAATATTCAATGATAAGGGATTTGAGTTAGAACAGAGAGCAGAAATCTACCAGAAATTCATCCTTATTCCTATTGCAATAGGCGTATTAATCTCTATCATAGGTATATTACCTTTTAGAAAAATCGAAGAACCCCTTAAGAATAAATCATTAGGAGAGCAACCAATAACACGTTCACTGAAAGAGAGTTTTAAGATAACCTTCTCAAACAAACCATTCGCAAAATTTACACT
>JAGLTP010000634.1 GCA_023135215.1 Candidatus Heimdallarchaeota archaeon | reverse complement strand
TAGTTAGTAAAGGAACAACCTCTTTTCTTAGGTTATCTATTTTTCTATTCTAAAAAATCAGGTTGTCAAAGTAAAGCCCCATTCATCCCATGTTAAAAGTAATTTATCTGTTACCATTCTAGGATGATGATATTTCAAAATCTTCTCTCTATCGATTTTTTTGTTATCTTTCAATATTGCTAGTAAATTATCTTTCATCTCTTCAGGTTTGGAATCTAAAAATCCAACATAAGATTTCATCTCCTCAAAATCTATGTTTTCATTATAGTAGCAAGCTGTAGGTACTTCACAGAATAATGATTCAATTGTGATGACATTATAAGTGGAACCCATACTGGGATTCACATGATCTACAACTAAATCGCAGAAATTAATGATTTCAGGCATCTTTTCTCGTGGATATGATTGATTAATGAAGTGTATAATATATTCATTTTCTTTGTTAATCTGTTCTATAGATTGTTCTACTAAACTTGATCCTTTAACTGTTGGTGATGGAGCAAAATGCCCTATAACGTAATCATAACCTTTTTCATTTTTGAACTTCTCTTTTTCTTCTTTTACTTCTTTATTTGGAATGAAAAAATTATGATCAGCACATCTTGGGAGAAATATAGATTTATCACTAAATTTCAGCAACTCTCTCAATGAAACAAAAGATGGATATCTAGGTTTTACTACATCTAATCTAATTTCCGAGCCGTGATAATGATACGAAGTATATTTAGATCTTACACAATTTGGATATGTGCCGTTAATTTGTTGAATATCATATTTTCGCAGGAATTTACCGAAAAACATCCAAAATCCAGTATTGACATAGTTCTTTATTAATGGATCTTGAACACTGCCTAGCTTATGATAATTCAAAGGCAATTGAGAGTAGATGTTTGATTGTAGAAAATAAGTAATCTCGAATTCACAAGACTCAAGTTCTTTTCCAATCAAATAATTTTGACTTGCGTAATCCCCTATAATTGCAATTTTCATTATAATCACGATTATAATATGATTCTTCTATTGAATTTACTTATCAGTTTTTTTGAATGTTGTTTTAATAATCTTTCCTAATTTTAGAGCTAAGTTCCTTCTATTATACTCTTCAAAGCTCTCTTTATTACAACCATATTCTAATCTATTTTTTCTCCAATCTTCAAATAATTTTGACAACCTGCTAGCGATTTTATCTTTATCAGATTCTAGTTCGGTAAATTTCTGCTGACAATTATCACATAATTTAGCCATAGCCCCAGATTCTCCTATTAACATAATATGTGAATTTCCAACCAGATAATCATAGATTTTTGTTTGAAGCATATATTCTGTTCCTTTTGGAACTGTTAGAAAAACAAGATTTGACTTCTGAATTTCTTCATTGAGTTTCTCTCTTGAAAGAAATCCCATATCATTGAAATAGGTTTCAATCTTCCCTTTTGCTATCATTTTATTAATTACAGAACGAGAGACACTTCCTGCATATTGTAGTTTTATCTCAGAAGATTTCAATTCCTTCTCTTCAATCATTAATCTTAAGCCCTTGATAAATTCCTCAAAAATTGGTTTCTGAAAAGAATAAAAGCTCCCGAAGAATGAAATTGTAAATATGTTCTCGTTTTTCTTTATGGTATTCTTATAAGGAATGTCAGGGAAGAAACCATTATGTACAATCTTAAAGTTGCTCTTTTTTATCTCAAGTTTTTCTGCTATAAATTCTGCATATTCATTACCTACTGTAATTAGTAGTTTCGAATGAGTAAGGATTCTTTTTTCCCATTTACTGATGCGTTTTGTTATAGATTTACATAGAGGGGTGGTATACGGATTCCCTAACCAGGGATCTCTGTATTCCAGTACCAAAGGGATATCATTTTTCTTTGACAATTTATAAGCAGCTTTGAAAGAAGAAAAGGGAGGTCCTGTAGCATATATAATATCTGGTTTCTCTTTTTTAATCACTTCATTACCGACTTTGACTGCTGATTTTATCCATTTGAAATAAATATCTGGGAAGAAGAATAGATGGTCTAAACTGAACAATTCTAAAACAGGTAAAATTTTTGTTTTATATCCCAGTTCTCTCAGCTTTGTTTCTTTACAATAATAAATGTTTGATCGGTTAGTATTCTCTAGAAAATTCTGTTTCATATCTTGTTTGGTTCCACTTGTTAAAATAACAACATCTATTCCGTCCTCTGGAAGGTATTGTTTGAAGCTCAAGGCTCTCAAACCACCAACGCTAGTACTAGGAGGAAAGAAGT
>JAGLTP010000633.1 GCA_023135215.1 Candidatus Heimdallarchaeota archaeon | reverse complement strand
AGGAACCACAATAAAGGACAGTTCCTATTTCTCTTCTAGCATTCGATGAACAGAATGTTTGCATTAAACTCATTGCTTCCCAAACATGAAGGAGGTTTGTTACATTTCTGAAACCAAATTTTGCTTGAATAAATGCAAATTCTGGATATTGTTCCATTATTGCTACAAATTTTTCTAAGATATCTGGTTTTGGGATATGATCTACATCAAAGAATGCCAATAAATCACCGTCAGTTTTTGGAATAACAATGTTTAGCATTCCAGACTTAAATTTGTCATTTGTTTCATAATAATAAGTAAAATTGTGTTTCTCACTTACTTCTTTACACGCTGCTCTTAATTCCTCATCTTTGCTGTCATCAGCTACCCAGAGATCGAAATTCTTGTAAGTTTGTTCCTTAAAACCAATAAGAGTTTCTTCTAAAACGAAGGATTGTACATTGTGAATTGGAACGATAACTGTTACCTTTGTGTTACCTGAGACTTTACTCAGATCATAGGGAACTTCACCAACTCTCAGAACACCATCAATTAACTGAATGGCAAAGTAAAGAGCAAAAAAGAATCCTACTACTTCAAGAATTAATGCTATAATATTGAATGCTACACCAGTTGCGTTTAGCTTATCTGTTCCTATGTAGATTGCTTTTCCTCTGTCCGCAATGTTTACAATTGACCATATGAAATATGCTACGATAAAAGTATAGAAGATATATCCAACAATATGATTTATTCTACTCCAGATGATTCTCTTTTGCATTGTCATCTGAATTTTTCTTCATTTATTTAAACTTTAATAAATGGTTGAAAAAAACATGCAAAGACTAAAGTTATTAATGCTGGAAATTTTTTATCTTAGAGCAGAATGACAATCCCTGATGATCATCCAAGAGCTAGTTCTCTTAAAACTAGAGAAAAAATTATTGAAGGAATGCAATCCAAGATTGTAGCAGAAGCTGGACTAATAGCACACGGGAGAGGAGAAGCTTATGATTATTTATTAGGAGAAGAAACACCTTCTTTTGCTTTACTCCAAGAGAAAGCAGCTGTTGCAATGTTACTTCTTGCAGAAAAACCAATCATTAGTATTAATGGTAATGTAGCTGTTTTATGCCCAGAGGAGATGATACTATTATCAAAAATAACAGGAGCTCCTTTAGAAGTTAATTTATTTTATAATAGAGCTGAAAGAGAGAAAATAGTTGCAGAAAAGCTACTAAATTCAGGTGCAGAAGAAGTACTTGGAATAGATGCTGAACATCATACTTCAATCCCTGAATTAACACATTCAAGAAGAGTTGTTGATAGAAGAGGGATTTATTCAGCGGATGTAGTTTTTGTGCCTTTGGAAGATGGAGATAGAACCACTGCCTTGAGAAAAATGGGGAAAAAAGTCATAACTGTTGATCTGAATCCTATGTCAAGAACTTCACTCTGCTCAAACGTAACAATTGTAAATAACGTGATAAGAGCAATTCCAGAAATGATTGAAATTGCAAAAGAGTTAAAGGATCAAAAACAAGCTGAATTAGAAAAGATAATCAATGCTTTTGATAACAACGAATTATTAAAAGACACTTTAGCTTTCATTTCGGATAGATTAGAGAAACTAGCAAAAGATGAGCTAAATAAACCGAAAATTAACGAGTAGAGATGAGATAATGGTAGTCAAAAACAAAATCACGGTTAAGGATTTTCAGAGGATGAAGGATGAGGGAGAAAAGATAACTATGATTTCAGCCTATACATTCCCAATTGCCAAGATATTAGATGAGGTTGGCATAGATTCTATTTTGGTAGGAGATTCACTAGGAATGACTATACTAGGGTATGAAAATACTTTGGAAGTCACTGTGGATGATATGATAAGACACAGTCAAGCAGTGTCTAGAGGATCTGAAAGATCTTTGATAATTGGTGACATGCCTTTCTTATCATTTGGTGCTAGCATTGAAGAGACAACAATTAATGCTGGAAGATTAGTTAAAGAAGGTAAATGTGAAGCAGTGAAATTAGAAGGTGGGAGAGAAAGAATAGAAGATGTTGAAGCAATTAAAGCAATTGGTATTCCAGTTCTTGGTCACATAGGACTAACTCCTACATACATAAACATGTTTGGTGGTTTCAAGGTTCAAGGAAAAGAAGAAGCAGCTGCTAAACGACTTATAAAAGATGCAAAAATGCTCGAGGAAGCAGGGATTTTTGGTGTTGTACTTGAATCTATACCTTGGAAACTAGCAAAAGAAATATCAGAGAATCTCTCGATCCCTACTATTGGAATTGGAGCTGGAGAATTCTGCGATGGCCAAGTTCTTGTCATTGATGATTTAATTGGATTATCTCCTATTATAAAACCAAAATTTGTGAAAAAATATTCTAATGTTCAAGAGATTATCAGAAAAGCTGTTCAGGAGTATAGTAAAGAAGTGAAAAAAGGTATCTTTCCTTCAGAAGAACAAAGATATGATTAATCTATAATTTTCTTACTGCAGAAAAGCATAACTCCTCTTTGATTAAATTGTCTATTTCTGGAAGATTTGAATCATCTTTGTAAAGAATAAAAATCCCATTACCTAACATAATTTG
>JAGLTP010000632.1 GCA_023135215.1 Candidatus Heimdallarchaeota archaeon | reverse complement strand
TAAAAATATCAAAGGGATTAATCTTATGTATATTTTTTCTTTTAATGTAATATTTTCCGTTAATTTGTTGTATTTCATTATCGATTTTGGATAGAGATTCAATAGAAAAGTCGTTACAAATTAACTCATCTACAATGAATTCTCCTTCACCGTAGACTGCTAAATTGATTTCAAGCTTCTGGAGTATTTTTGGATTTGTTGTGATTGGACCACCTATTACAATGAAAGCTGAATTACTCTCCTCTCTAATTTTCCTAACTATTCTCTTAACAGCAATTTCATCTACAGTCATTGCACTTATGAAAAAAATCTCCGAAGTTTCTAAAGATGAAACATTCTCCTGTTCCAAAAGATCTTCAACACGAGTGATTCTTGAATAAATAGCTTGTTTATCGCAGATACCTGCTAACAATCGAGGTCCAACTCCTATTGCATCTCGAGAAAATTTCCTTCTTCCTTCATTTGCAGCAAGTGCATCTACAATTAAAATATTCACAATCAGAGGTTTTTTCCTATTTATTTAAGTGATTCTAATAGATAAGATAGTCTAACAGATTCCCCGGAGAACTACAAGAGAAAGCAGTAGAAATGCAAAAGTATAAATATTATTTTACGTTCTTTATAATGTGTCAGATGAGCTTTGTGCTGTGTGTGGATTACCCACCGATTTATGTGTTTGTGAAGAAATAGCTAAAGAAGAACAAATCATTAGAGTTTTTCTCGAGAAGAGAAGATATGGTAAAAATTATACTCTTGTAACTGGTATTGATCCTAATGAAGTAGATCTCAGTGCCCTAGCAAAGAAACTTAAGTCAAGACTTGCTTGTGGTGGAACTGCAAAGGAAGGACGAATTGAGTTGCAAGGAGATCATAGATATAAGATAAAGGCAATCCTTGAGGAATCTGGATTTCCACCTTCAAATATTGAAGTACAGTTTTAACTAGGTGGCCTATATTAATTCCTTTGAAGAAGATGATTTTGATAAAGATATCCCTGATGTTAAAGTCAGACGTAGTTCAATCAGAGATGTACTTAAAGTATGTCCTGTTTGTTTCTCTCCTGCAAAAATAGAAAATGCAAATATATTTATGGTCATATTTGCCTGTACCAAAGAAGGATGTGGCTGGTCTGGTCCAGTAGCTATAGAAGTTAACCAAGATGATTACAATGATTTTTTTGAGAAACAAAAGGAATCTAAACAAAATTAATCTATGGTAAACTTTATCTAACTGGGTTCTGAAAATATTCCAACTCAAATGAAACCTGCAATTGTTATCGATACTTCTCGCGAAATTCCAAGAGAATTTTATGATGTTCACAATATCTTTCCAATAGGTTATTTTTTAGTAGACTCAAAAGGTAACAAACATAAGGAGCAATTACATATACACGAATTTCAAACAAGAAAACTGATATCAAAAGCTAGCAAGGATAAGAATGCAAATATTTATTCACCAAGTATAAAGGATTTTGTTGAATTATACACCTATTTAGCAGAAGATTTTGACACTCTGATTAGTGTTCATTCCTCCTTCTTCACTCCTGTAGTTTTTGAGAATGCTCTCGTTGCGAAAAAAATGGTTTCAGATATAAGCATTGATATTATAGATACTCCAACTTTCGGTTCTTCCTCAGGTTTATTTGTTGAAGAATTAGCAAAAATTGTCAGTGGAGCAAGAACAGTAAACACAATTCGAAAGGAAGCAATTACTCTGAACAAATATATCAATTCCTATGTATTATCTAGGAATTTGAATTTAACTTCAGATGGTGAGGAAAAAATACAATCTCCTGTTAGTTTGAAATCTTCTTTTGATCCATATGTGATTCATCATTATTTCCATGGACACTGGGAAGTAACCAGAACAAACAGAAACTTCAAAACACTTTTCAAAGACATCAAAACAGGATTGGAACTCATTTACCAAGCTAAGGAAATAAAGAGTATATACTATTCCACCCATCCTAGATTCGAAAAAAAAATAGAAGATATTCTGGAATCATTTACCATACCAAATGTAAGAAAAGCAACTGATTCTCTTCCTAAATACTATCTCATAGGAAACAATTATTTCGAAATTGCCTTTATTTAGTGTTAGGACTACAATCTGTAAAAATCTTTCACATTCTTTGTAGTTATGTAAGCTAGTTCTTTTTCTTCTATTTCCAATATCCTAGCTCCGTTTCTAACTAGAGTTGGAATGCTTAATGGGGTGTTATTCTCTCCTTTCTCAAGTGAATGAAATGGACTATCTGTTTCAAACATCAAATTATCTAAAGAAACAAGTTGAAGGATTTTTTGGAAATTCTTTCTATATACAGCACTTGTTGGAACTGATGTATACCAAGACATTCTCATGACATCTTTAATTTGATGTGCTGTACCCTCAAAACAATGCATTAAAACATCTTCAGCACCAGTAGCCTTGAGTAATTCAATGGCTTTCCCTTCTGCCCCTCTCGAGTGAACTACAATAGGTTTATCATGAGCAATTGAAAATTGTATTAATTCTTTGAAGTATTCTTCTTGATTTGATCTTTTCTCTTCTTCTTTAACCCAATGAAAATCCAAGCCTATTTCTCCAATTGCAACGATGCTCTCTTGATTCGACGTGAAGAATTCCTTTAGATTCTGAATTCTTTCTTGAGTATAATCTGAGATTACAGTGCCTATCGTAAGATAAATTCCCTTATTTTTAATTGTTTTAAGTCCAAAAGAGTAATGCTCTGATTTAAGTACACTATTTATGATTGTTCTAATTCCTGATTGTTGAGCTTTTTTAGCAATTTTAGAGATTTCTTCTAAAGTGAACCAATCTGGAACTAAATGACTATGGGCATCAGCATATTCATACCCAGAATGTTCGCTGCTTCTTGTAGAAGTTCCTGTTTTCATTGACATGTATTCACACTATTCTCAGAATTATAGAAGAACTTTACCAAATTCAAATAACATTTCCAGTCCCCTAATTTCACGATCGAATGCTTCAATTGAAATTATGTCATCATTGCTGAAAGCTGATTTAATATAATCTATGTTTCCTAGATGCTCTTGTCTTCTATGAGTACAATACTGACATTCCTTGTTATCAGGATTAACCATATTTACAACAACATATTTATGTGGTATTAGATGCTGATCTAGCTCTTCTACAAGCCTTTCAGTTTCGAAAATACTCATCATTGTTGGGATCATAACTTTCACAAATTGTGTCTTCTCAGGATCCATTAATTGTTCTCTAGCAATTAGAACTTTTTCTTTCATTGCCTCTAGAGTTTCAACAGTTCTGTCCTTCTCTTGATTTCCTCCAAACAAAGATTTAACCATCTTCATTGCGTTCGAAAGGAAAGCCTTCATTTTCAACATCCTCCCTAGAAAAGATTCCAGGAACTCGGGTATGTTTAATAATCGTAATGTATGGCCAGTAGGCGCTGTATCTAATACCACCGTATCAAATGATTCATCTTCAGCATATTCTAAGATTTTTGCGAAACTAAGTGCTTCATCCATGCCAGGAGGTGGTATAGATTTCATATCCTCACTAAAACCTTGTAATTCAGATAAACCAGGCATAGCTGATATACTTGCAAATTGATCAGAATCTATTTGTTGACCAATAGCTTTTGAAATCTCATCTCCAGCAGTTTCAGGATTTATTTCAAGTGCAAACAATTCTCCTTTTACTCCTTCGACTTTTGTTATTTCTCCAGAGGAAAAATCCATGTCAAAGGAATCTGAAACACTATGAGCTGGATCTGTGGAAATAATCAAAACTCGCTTTCCTGATTCAGCAAGTGCAATAGATAAAGCTGAAGCAACACTTGTTTTGCCTACTCCTCCTTTTCCACCAACTAGAAGGAACTTTAACTGCATTTCTAGGAGTTCTTTGATCGCCATCAAAATCTTATGTTAATTGGAATATATAAAATGTGAGATTTGTAGAACTTTTATGGATAAAGGATTAAAAGAGGATTTATCTTCTTCTCTTTACTTTTCGTTTTTGCAGCTTCTTGCTTTTTTCTGTTGGTTCAGGTCCTCTTCTGACAAGTTTCTTGGTTTTACCAGTTCTTCTGCGAAGAATAAGTACATCAACACCGACAATTGCACCTAAAGCAGCACTGATAATAAGGCAATAATAGAGTATCTTAACCCAAAGACTCCTTTCTAGTATAGCTATATTCTCCTCTCTTATTGAGAAAATATAAAATCTCTGAGATCTTGCATTGTACTCATTTATTTCTGTTCCATTTTTCCCAATATAGTCTATTGTTGTTGAAGCAATCGTAAAATTACCTTCAATGATTGCTGTGAAGTAATAGAAGTAGTAAATTGTTGCGTTAATCTCTATTTTAATAAATCCTTGAGTAGTTAAATTTAAGCTTGTAAGAGCCCAATCTTCGAATCCTGGGTCAACAGAAGTTAGATTATAAGCAGTTCTATTTCCAATGTTTTTTATCGTCACATCAACTCGAATTGTTATGTTAGGTTGAACTTGAACGACATTTGGTGCTACTATTGAACCATTTATTGTTTTGATGATTGATAATAATGGACGAGCTGGAAGTGTATCATTTGTACTGAATCTTATATTGTCTATAGTATCACTATTCCTACTAATGTTTGTAACAATTGTAGTCTGATTATATGCTTGAGCTATAGGTAATCCTACAAACAATAGTATTGTAAGGAAAACTGCTGAAATAGTGAAGATTTTCTTAAACATAAGATTCTTTTCCTTGTAGCTTCTAAACATGCTTCAAACACCTAACTTAAATATTTTGCTCTTATGTATTTTTCTCTTATTAATCACACTTGGAGATATATCCGAGATTGAAGAATTTCTAAATATAGAGACTCTAACTAATATTTTTTCATAATATAATCAACAATTATTTAAAAAAAACTACATTTGCTTTCCTTCATGGATGGAGTAATAGCATCACATACCGGACCTGGAACAATCTGTGTTGTTATGACAAGAAATTTTGATTACTAAACTTTAGTAAGTAAAGTTTAAATTCATCTCTTTTTTCTTTGAGATAGATTCTATTATGACAGTAAAGATAATGACAGACAGTGCTGCAGATATTTCAGAAGAATTCATCAGAGAATACAATTTATCAATTGTTCCTACTGTTATTAGATTTGGTGATGAAGTATTCTATGAACATGTTGATTTGAATCTGGAAGAATACTATGAGAAATTTCACTCTTCTGAGATTTATCCACAAACTGCAAATCCAACATTACAGCATCAATATGAATTGTTTGAAAAGCTAGGAAAAGAGGTTGATGAAATAATAAATGTAGTAATTTCGTCAAGTATTTCAGGTTCTTACAATACAGCAATTAATGCTAGGAGACTGTACGAAAAGAAAACTGATAATCCTGCAAAAATTCATATATATGACTCGAAATTTGCTACTTTTGCAATTGGTGTAATTGCAATAAAAGCTGCAGAACTGGCTAAACAAGGAAAATCAACTGAAACAATAATCTCGCAATTAGATAAGTATAGAAATACATTGGAGGTTGGTTTTACTGTAGCTGATTTAAAGTATCTTCATCGAGGGGGAAGGTTAAGCCGTTCGAAATATTGGATTGCTAAATTAGTTGATATGAAACCTGTAATTAATTTCATTGATGGAAAAATGGAAGTTATTAAAACAGCAAAAGGACATGAAAAAGCAGTCATTGAATCTTTTCTTTCTGTCTA
This sequence comes from Candidatus Heimdallarchaeota archaeon, assembly GCA_023135215.1. The sequence continues at coordinate 5,572 of JAGLTP010000632.1, read as the reverse complement.
TGAGAAAAAAGGTAAACCTGAGAAATTTAATGCTTACATTATGCATGCTCAAAATCCTGATTCAGCGCTTTTATTAAAGAAATACATAGAAGAGGAAATTAAACCCGTTGAATGCAACATCTCAATAAGTCCTGTGGGAATGACAATAGTTACTCATGCTGGACCAGGTTGCATTGGAATCTGTTTAGATACTGAGTATAAGTTCTTAGATCAATCATGATGTGATAAAATGGACTATGAAGCTTTTCTTTTTGATTTAGATGGCACTTTGATAGACTTTGATCTTCAGATTTTCATTAAAACCTACCTAGGTGCAGCATCACAATTTTTTATCGATTTGATTCCGAATCCTGAGATTTTCTACAAGGAATTGCTCAGCTCAACTGATGTAATGGAAAAAGCCAATAATCCTAACACAACTGCTTTAGATGATTTTCTTCTTGATTTCTGTCCAAAATTTGAAGTGAACTGTGACGAAATAAGAAGTAGATTTCTGCAATTCTATCAAACGGGTTTCAATGCTATTAAACCTCTAATAACTCAAATGGACGGAGCAATTCCTCTTTTACAAGATATTAAGGACAGTTATCCAAATGCAAAAGTTGTACTAGCTACGAATCCTGTTTATCCTTTCATCGCAATAGAAAAACGAATGGAATGGGGAGAGATTCCTCAGAAGTTTTTTGATTTAATCACTCATGCAGAAAATAGTAATTTCTGTAAACTAAACAACAAATATTGGTTTGAGATTTTAGGGAAAATAAATACTGATCCTTCATCCTCACTTGTAATAGGAAACGATGGTCTTAGAGATATGGGGGCAAAAAAACAAGGTTTCAAGACCTTTTTAGTTGAAAACGCATCAGAGAATGAAGATCTAATTACTTCAGATACTAAGCCAGATTTCAAAGGTTCTTTGAAAGATTTACATGACCATCTTATCTAGAAGGAATATAAATAAATGGTAAGACATTTAAACGCTTTAGAAGTTATACATTGAAGAACATGTCCGTGTTAGGTTTTGGAGGAGCTTTTGTTTTAGCTATCATGAGTATAACTTTCAATTTTATAGTTAGTTTTCGACCAATAACTATTTTTTTGACAGAACTATCCAATTTCTTATACCGAAATACGATTAATCTTTTCAAGAAAAATGAAGGATTTGTAAAATTATCTCTTAAGAATGAAGAATATGAAAAAATGTATCTATATGTTATATCTGGTATTCTAATTTTCATAGGAAGTTTCTTATTGTTCTTTTTTGGATTTGGTGATCTTTCAATTCTAGGTTTTGTAGGAAGTCTTCTAATTTTGATCCATAATTTAGCGGTAACTATCCTCTCCTTTGTAGGAATAGGAAGTTCGTATTGGCCAAGAAGAATAATGAACATTCTCCTAACTATAACAGCTTACCTTACTTCTTGTCTATTCTTCAACAAAATTGCTTCAGAAACAGCAATACTCTTCCCCAAATCTCTTGAATGGATAATTGCAATGCCTTCTATTGGTTATGCAATATTTCAAGCATTTTTATTCAGTGGACAATTAAATTATGCTTATCCTGCTCTCATATTGATACCTCTCTGTATCCCAATGAGAATAGAAAAACAAAAGGAGGTCAAAGAAGTAACCAAAGAAAAGAAGGCAGTGAAACCAAGAAGAGGAAGTCGTTTTCTAGATGATGTTGAAAAGGAAGCTGACGATCAAAAGAAATCCGCTTTCTCATCCTTCAAAAAATTTACAGATCGAGGGGTAAAAGGAGTATTTATAATCTTAATGATTCTTCTATTGGTTTATAATTTTCAAGGTATTGGTGTAATGAACTCATATAGTGATTATACTTCATCTAAATATCAACCTAATTTTCCATTAAGAACAGATTTTGAAATAGGAACAGCTTTGGATTCTATATCCTATTCAGTGACTAATATTGCTGATTACCTAGAAGCTTTTCAGGAAGAATTTCAAGAGGAGTTGGATTATCTAAAAGAATTACAGGTATCTACAGTGAAAATAGATGTTCGGCAAGAATTGTTAGATTCAAGTCTAGTCGAATTTAAAGAAGTTGTTGATGAATTAAAATCAAATGGCTTCAAAGTGCTTCTTACTGCCTATGGTTACAGCTTGAACAGATGGACCTATCAAAATGTCAGTTTTTCAGAGTTTACAGAAACTTTGGAAAATCAATCAATCACTCTAATCCAAGAATGCAATCCCGACTTCTTGATGATTTACCCTCAACCATTTGGTTATTCTTCAGCTTTTCTTAAAGAACTTCAAACAGTTGAAACTTGGGTATCGGTTATCAATGATACTTCAAACTACCTTCATTCTCTCACTAGTGACACTAAAATTGGTATAAAATTATCCTTCAATGATTTTGATCCGCAAAATAATGTCTTTGCACCTTTATGGGAAAACAGTACTCTGGATTTCGTAGGATTTGATTATTTCGTCATTCATGGAAGAGAATTGGATGAGATTAACTTCTATTTAGAACAACTAACAAACTCAACTAAAGAATTCTGGATAACTGAGTTTGGTTTATCTCCTGTAATGTACGGTGAAAGAATACAAGCTGGAGCTATTGAAAGAATCTTGGAAATATGTGTAAATGATGAGAGAGTGAATGGTTTTGTTTATGTTTCTCTTCAGGACAGTACTGGAGGAATCAATACTTATGGGCTTGTTGCACAAACAGGTTACAGAAGGTTAGCATTCTATAAATTGAAAGAAATTATTGAGAAAGTTCACTAAAAATAACTCATGAGTGCACAAATCTCAACTCATTTATTTCTTACACTTTTCTATTAAAACTGCTTTTTCTATTAAAATTATAATGAAGAATTCGCCTCTGTCGTTCGCCCATCGCAATTCATATTCAGAAGAATCGGAGACCGTTGTTTCGTCACGGGCGAATTCCTCAAGCAACTTTTCCGTTGTACAGTTTAAGGTTTTCTATGAATTAGTTGTATCATGACATGAATTTTGTACAAATTCTTTAGAAGTACCTATGGCACATCATGGGGACGCCACATCCCCTCCTACCCCGCCCACACTCATAGAGTGCTTACGGTTCGCTTTATATACAATTTTAGTCTAATTAGTGGGGTAAAGGTGAACAATGTTCTCATACCTTGACCAAAATCCATCGAAGATATGGTCAGCAAAGGTTACAAGAACATTACATCCTTTAGCCATAATTACAATCTTTCTTTCCTATATAAACTAACAAAATAATAATATGATAAAGCATTGATTTTCGCTTATTCCACTCTTCAAATCATTGTTCTTGCCATGGAAATATATCCGTCTACTTCACTTTTTGCTAACCTAACAAATTCTAAGAGTTGCTCTAATCCACCTTCAGATGCACTCTGCTGTGTTTCATTAAGTTTTTTCATTGCTGACTCAAATTTAGTAAGAGCTTCTTTAAAATTCTCTTGGTCAAAAAAGAAGATACCTTCAGTTTCAAGAGCAAGACCTTCATAGAATGATCGCTGCGCTGTCATATTATTGATTAACATCTCGTTTTTTATTGTTGCTAGAAAACCTAACGCAACGTCTACAATCTCAACAGCTTTGAGAAAGTTTTTGCTTGCTTGTTCGGGATTATCTTGCCGTTTATATAATTCATTAGCTTCAGCTTCAAAGCGACTTGCTGAAGTAATCTTTGATAGAGCAAGATATAACCTCTGTTCCATGAAGTTTTCACATATTTCACTTGCTCTTGCATAATATCTTGAAGCAACTGCAAAAAATCTTAGCGCTTCAGTAAACTGACTAAGAGCAATATTTTCAGTACCTCTATCCCAGAACCATTCAGCTCTCACAACGATATGTTGTTTTGTTATCTCATCTATTAAATTCTGTAACTCTTCAAACTCTTCTTCTAATGACTGATAAAAGAAATTCGCTTTCATCAATTCAGTTCTTGCTTTGAGAAGATATCTTTTGTATTTCTTAGTGTTATCTGCATATTTATTTGAATAGATTTTATTGAAAAGATATTTAGAATAATTTGTTCTAGAAAGAGCAATTTTTTCATCTATAAAATTCTCTTCTTTCTTTCTTATTTGATAAAATTCATCAAGAAATGAATAGCTTTCTTTCAATAGTGATAATTGATTATCTAGATCTTGCTCAACAAAACTACCACAGATTCGTTTCATTCCTTCTGTGTAATTAACCCACTTGATCATTTCATCGAAGATTCTGTCTCCCTCTATCCCCCTAGATGCTCTAGAACGAACAATAAGTTTGTTAGCTTCCTCATAGTTCTGTATTGATTGTGGATAATCTTTATTCTTGAAATAAACATCTGCATTGATTAGGTAAAGCATCCCTTCGTAGAAGTAAGCTAGAACCTTTGAATTTACATCATCCTCGCTTACTTCTTTGAATTGTTGTAAAATTGTAGAAAATTCCTCATAAACCTCGTTTGGGTTAGTGTAAATAGGTTCATAATGAATGAATTGAAACTCTGGTATCTTAACGGTCAAACAAGCACCATATAAAGTATTAAAGAAACTAATAAAAAATTACCTATAATATAACTGATGTAAAGACCATTCAATAAATTATTAAGAATGTAATTTTAACCTTTTTTGATTATACTATGCTAAAAAAACCACTTATCATATTCGATCTTGATGGAACACTTGTACAATCAGATATAGACTATATGGGAATTAGAGATGAATTAAGATTAATTCTAAAAAATCTGATTGAAGAAGACGAATATCGTCAGATTCAGAGTACAATTTACACCATCTTAGAACTAGTAGAGATTATAGATAAGAAGGATGCAACTGGTAATCTCTTTGAAAATGCATGGTCTCTAGTAGAAGAATACGAAATGAAAGGGTATGAAAAAGCATTTCTTTCACAAAATACTCATGAAACTCTAAGGAAATTGAAGAAACTAGGTCATACAATCGTTATATACACTAATAATTCAAGGAAACTAACTGATTATGCATTAGAAAAATTCGAACTTGAAAGTTACTTAGATTTTGTTCTGACTAGAGATGAAGTTGAAAATTGTAAACCTGATCCCGAAGGTTTATTCTTTATCATGGAGAAATTCAATAAAAAAATAGCGAATACAATATTTATTGGAGACTCATGGGTGGATGCTGAGACTGCTATTAATGCGAAAATGGAATTTGTTTATTTAGGGACTGAAGGAGCTCCTGGAACTAGAAGAAAGAAAATTGAAGCAGATTATATTATTAAGAATATTGAGGATATATTAGAAATTGTTTAGTTTTGATATATGCTAAATTTACAAAAGTTCACTTGAACAACATTTTCACGAAAAATTTTATTACTCGTAAGATAAACTGTATGTGAATTCTATGAAAAATAAGAAACATAAAGTAATTGTAATGATTTTTTTCTTAGTCTTAGTCATTTATAGCCCTTTCACCATTTTGGGTTACGTAGAAGAATTAAATCAACCATCGCTAGTTGAAGCAAACACGATATCAAGAATAGTTGTTTTCAGCATAGATGCTTTTAGACACGATTATTTCGATAAAACCGACATACCTGTTATTGAATGGTTTAT
>JAGLTP010000631.1 GCA_023135215.1 Candidatus Heimdallarchaeota archaeon | reverse complement strand
TTGCAGCAATAGATAAACCAAGAGCAATCACTAATGGACTTAGTATAATACCTAATATTACTAATCCAACAATTGCAATTGCTCTCATGATTTAATATCTAGTAAGGAGTCTTTTATAGTTTTCCAAATTCAAATCCATCTCAAAAAAAGGAACTTTTTAGCTTGGTAGCTCTAAATCTACTGATTCTATTGTTAAATAACTTCTATCAATATGTGTGTCTCTTGAACCACATTCAGGACATTTGAAATTATAAGCAAACTCATCATCCCCTTCTGAATCAGGTTCACCTTTATAGTCACATTCTAAACATGTTATTCTAGCTGGCTTTCTAATTAGCTCTAAAATAGATTCTTTGAATTCTTCAAATTCGTCGGTAATTATTTTGAAAGAATCTTGCAGAAGGTCAGGTATTATCAATTCATAAGGACCAGCTGAAATGGTGATTTTTTTTACTCTTATAGCCTTATGTTCTTCAATTATTTCTTTCACTTGTTCTACTATAGCATAAGCAAGGCTATATTCATGCATTTTATTCGTCCCTAGGTATTTCTATTCCAAGAGCTTCAATGAAATCATCAATTCCTTGACCTGTTTTAGCGCTTGTGCAAATTACTTTCATTCCAGACTTAATCTTTGCAGCATCTTCCTCTAAAACCTTAGAATCAAATCCCAACCCATCTAAATCACATTTGTTGATTATCGCTATCTCTGCATCTTTGAAGATTATTGGATGCTTCTTTATGACATACTCACCCTCAGTAATGCTTACAATAACAATGTTCATTTGTGCGCCAACGTCCCATGCTGCAGGACATATTAGATTACCAACATTTTCAGTGAAATAAATGTCAAAATCATCAATATTGATTTTTTCTAATTCCTTAGCAATTAAATTTGCATTAAGATGACATCCACCACCAGTGTTAATTTGAACAGTTTTTACTCCGTGTCTAGCAATGCGATCAGCGTCTATAGTAGTTGCTACATCTCCATTAATTACGAAAACCCTATAATGAGAGGATAATTTCACTGCTAGATTTTCAAGTAGTAGTGTTTTTCCTGCTCCTATTGAACCCATTATATTGAAAAACAGTTTTCCCTTGTTTTTCATCTTTATACGAATTTCCTCTGCAAGTTCATCGTTTTTTTTGTATACAGTTTTTTTAACAGAAATTTTTTTCTCTTGGGACATTTATCTCAAGCTCAAAACCATAAATTGTTTTTATAAATCATTCGCTCTAACTGTCGTTCATTACTAGGACAGCAACAAAGTTTATTAGCTTTAAATTAGTAATTACTATAACAACCGTCCAACGGTATTGTAAAGAAGGTATTTAGAATGAAAAGAAGAGCAGTTTCACCAGTAGTTGCTACTATTCTCTTAATCAGTTTGGTAGTAGCGGCAAGTGCAATGGTATATTTTATTGTAGTTCCAATGCTCAGAGGAAGTGCAAATGTTGATTTAATTACTATACAATGGTTTGACAGTGACGGGGATTCTGTTGTCGATGTTGCATATGTCACAATTCAGAACACAGGAACTGCCAATGCTATAATCTCACAAATTAATGTAACAATAGACACAGAGGGTACCAATGTAACAACAGAAATAAGTAATGCAAATGTCGAAGGAATACCATTTCCATTAACAGTTAATCCTGCTGAAAGGCTGGATTTAGTAGTTACTTTTGACCCAGCAAGTTATGTGGA
>JAGLTP010000630.1 GCA_023135215.1 Candidatus Heimdallarchaeota archaeon | reverse complement strand
TGGGTTTCAGCTTTCCTAAGCTCGCTTATAGATAACATACCTATCACCAAAATTATGATACCTATTATTGGAGTCATGTCACCAAGTCATGATTATTTCTACGCATTATCTTTTGGTGCAAATTGGGGTGATAATCTGACACCTCTTGGAGATAACATACTCGTACTCAACATCGCTGAACAAAATAATCGACCAATTAAAATCAAAACTTTCTGGAAAATAGGTTTCAGTACAACAATCGTTCAACTCTTCCTAGTTACTATCTACTTCACTATGTTTTCAAGAGGAACATATTTAGTGGGTTTGATAATGATTCTAGTAGTTTTTGCGACAGTTGGAATCCTTTTTATATTTTCAAGATATGGTAATGAACAGATAAAATCGAACATTAGCAGAGGAATCAATAGATTCAGGTCATTAATTATAGCATAAAGTGAGAAGAAAATGGTACAAAAAACAATAGAAAGAATAAGAAGAGATCTACCAGAAGTAGAGCACATTGTAATGTTCTATAATGATGGTACAATTTATCAGACAACCTTTGAACAATTTGAAGAGTCAGTGAACATACCTAAGTTAGGAGCCGGTTTATCCAATATTCTTTCGAATTTAAAATCACTATATGAAATTTGTAATTATAATTACAAAGGTTACACTCATCTACTCTTTGATACAGATGAGATTGATGTTTTAATTCTCAAGCTTGGAGAAAACTCTAATCTAGCTTTGTTCTTCAGAAAATCTCTGGAAGAAGAGGAGATAAGAATTGATTATATTCAAAAATATATGACAAAAATCGAGAAACTTATCGATATTGGACAAATGGACTTAATTGAAAAAGAAATACGTTCAAAAGAGAGGGAATTGAAACCCCTGTATGAAGAAATGGAAGAGAAATTGGAAAAACAGAAATCACTTCAAGTTCTTTTAGGGGCTTCATCTGACGATTTGAAAGATATCGAAAAAACCCAAAAAGAGATTGAAGAACTTAACATTGAGATTCATAAACAAGAAATAGAAAAGGATCAAAGAATCGAAGAGGTTACAAGATTAACTGAAAAGATTGGTTCTGAAGAAGAGAGAATTGATTTATTGACCAAAGAACTAAAATTAAAGAAAGACGCTGTAAAAGATTTGAAGAAAATTCTCAAAGATAGAACAGATAAACGGAATGCTCTTGAAATTATAGAAATTGAAGAAAGGGATGAAGAGAAGCTCAAAGATATTCTTACAGAAATTGATGAAACTAATGAAAAATTGGAAACAGCTCAGCATGAAGTCAAAGATACTGGAGTAGAGTTAGAGCTTCTAAAGAGCAAACTAGAGGAGGACAAACTACGAATTCTGGATGTTGAAGAAGATAGAGCTACGAAAGAAAAGAGAATAGTGGTTTTGAATAAAGAACTTAAGAAAAAGATAAAAGAATCACAGACTTTGATAGACGTTGCTGAAATCAAGGATGATATTGATAAAATAGATAGAATCGAATTAGAAATCAATACTTTGAATGAAAAAATAGAACAGCTTAAGAAGACCTCTGAAGAAAAGAAAGAAGAAATGAAAGATTTAGAATCAGAAATTTCAGATATTGAAAAGGAAATAGAGAACCACGAGAAGAAAGAAGAAGAAATTAATGATGAGATAGAAGAATTGCAAAAAGAGATTGATGAAAAGAGATCCAGAATGGACGAAATCAATAATCTAATCAAAGAAGAAACAGATGAGAAAAAAGTAAAGAAATATGAAAAGGAATTAGAAAAGCTAAATGATGACGTCTGTGATTGTCAAGATAACATAGCTGAAGACAAAGAAAAACTAGAAAAAAGTCGTGAAGAATTAACAGATTTAATAACTAAAACGAAAAATGAAAGAGGAAGATTGAAGAGAGCTAGAGAGGAATTAGATCTCAAAGATAAACAATTAAGCGCTTTACATAAAGAGTTAGAAGCAGAATTGGACATACAAAAAACATTGTTGAGTCACATAGAAGATGAAGAAGATTATTCAAAAGCTCAAAAAATCTCAAAAGAGATTCAAGAACTAGATAACCAAATCAAACGGAAAAAAGAAGAAATTGAGGATAAGGAAAGCGATCTGAATCTTTTAAGAGAAAAGATTGATGAAGATTAAAACAAAACTACAACTCATTCAGTCTGATAAGTATCTTGTTGTTCAATTACCGTTTCAGTTTGTTCTATAGCTGTATCAATTTGTTCTATTATTTTCTGATCAGAATCAGCTAAGAAGTCTTTTTGAAGATTAAAAGGTAGATACACAATATCTTCAAATCCAAGTTTTTTTGCTAATTTACTTATTTCAGGAATGAATATGGAATAAGGATCGAAATATTGTGGATTTAGTAATCTACTTATATCAATAGATGCTTGCTCACCATTTAGAGAGAGATTAAGATCGGTAAGATAAATCTCAATTTCAGAAATCAAACCTTCTGAAAATGAAGGCAATAAATATTCAAATTTATCTCTGACTTTCTCTAGGAAATCTTGTTTTGAAATGGATCCAAGAATTAAAAGAACCATATTTCCTAACAAAGAATAAGAAAAAGAATTCCTAGGTTCATACAAGGTATACTCAGAGAGTTGAATTAGATTTAATGCATACTTTTCTATATGAATTAGATCATCTTTTTTGATTGAATTAGTAATTTTAAATGTGGTAAAAAGACCATTTAGTGTAGGATATCTTTTCATAGCTTCTTGTGTGAAAAACATCCTATAATCATTCTCAATTTTCTCTATATCAGAATCTTCACCTGTTTGGATTGCTAGGACTCCTGAGAACAAAATAACTTCATTTAAAATTGAATTGATTCCGTCTGCAATCTGACTGTGAATGAAATCTTCTTCATTGAATAGATGACTATATTTGTCTACATATTTGAATAACTCTGGAATCACAGTTTTTACTAAAGAGTTAATCTCCTCTTCATTTTCATTGATAATTAACTCATTTACTGCGATGAGACCTTTTATCCAAATCTTTGATACATATAATTCATAAATAGTCTCTTTTATATCTGAATCATTCAATGGATCCTCATTGATATCGAAGAATCCTTCCTCTACATGTTTTCTGAAATCCGAGATATAGTATTCACCTCTATCTATCAGATTCTCAAGAGATTCAAGAAATCTCTGTGGTTCAGTTAGATTGATAATCTCTTCTTTTGTATCAATCTTAAGATTATCTCTGAAGAAGTATTTTTGCAAATCTAAGAGGAAAGAAATAATATAATCAATTCCAGCAAAAGTAGCATAATATGGAGAATAATTAGGATCTCTTACATTCTTGTATTTCTTTTTTTCCAACTCTATATTTTTGGGTACGTTCCAAAAATAATCCAGATATTTAAGATATTGAATACTCGCTTTAATCCCTTCTGATAACCAATGCTCAATATCATGTTTGTAAATTTGATTGAGAGAGGTACATAAACTAAAGAAGAAAAGATAAGCAGAATTGAGGTAGTTTAAAATCAACTTTCTTCGTTTTTCAAATTCAGGATGCTCCCAATCTACTATGAGGTCTTGAACATCCATTGTTTGAATTCCAATGAGAACATTAGCAAGAGCATGAGCTGTTCCTGCAACCTGTAATTCTCCTCCATGTCCCCATTGTAGAGCATACATGGATGCATATCTTAATCTCCAGAGCTCTAACTCATACCATTGTAGAGGCATCTTATCTGGTGGAAGATCACCTAGAATACGTGTAATTTTATCTAGAATTTTCTCAAAGAAGTTTGAAGCTTCATCTGAGCTGAAAACATCCTCATCAGGTAACTCACCTAAAATATGTTTTAGTTCATCGGTCTTTTTAGTAACCAAAATCTTTACCCGAGTTTCAGAATAATCTCTCCAATTGATATTATTAACAATAGTATAGATATCATTCATGATATCAAG
>JAGLTP010000063.1 GCA_023135215.1 Candidatus Heimdallarchaeota archaeon | reverse complement strand
CTTTCTAGTAGATTGATAAATTGTTGTACGAATCTTGCAAAAGGAGCACCATCAACAATGAAATGATCTATCATAACAGTTAATGATAGATACTCACGAATCTCAATTTTATCATTGACCACTCCAGGTTTTTTTCCTATTCCACCTATCATAAAATGTGTTGTTTCAGACGACATACTTATGGCCCAACCTCCTTGTTCAGCAAACATTCCAACTGCTGATACTGTAATAGCACCCAAATGTTTCTTTCTCATAAGGGGTTTTCTATTAACTTGCCACCAAATTATTTTTCGTATGAATTTGGGAAGTTTTACAATTAGATGAGCTGTCTTATCTTCTTTCACCTCTCCAAGAATTGGTCCTTCTAATTTCTGACTTTGGACTTTTCTTATTTCATCATGAATCTCTCGAAAACTCTTTTCATTCACTTTTCTCATGAAATATTTCGTAGGAACACGTTTTCCTCCAATCTTTCTTTCAACCACAATACCAATATCAATATCCTCAAAAACATAGTATTTTTTTCTTCCTTTTCTTATTGAATTTATTTCCGGATATTCCTTTGCTGCGCCACCTATACATCTAATTACCCATCCTGTGAAAGATAATTTTTCTCCAGTTTCCTCTTTATGTTTTCTAAAGAATTCTCTAGCAATGGTTATATCTGCTTCAAAAACAGCTTTTACATGATGTTTCTTTGCACTTTGTTCAACTAAATCAAAAACCATTTTTCGACTTTTTGGGAATTTTCTCACTTCATAATTGCCGATTTTACTCATAACAATCACTCTTTATTCTCTGAATTTTCTAATCTGAAATTGTTATTGCTTCTATTTAATAGTTTTGTCTCTTTGAAGCAAATCTTTTTTTTTGATTGTTTTATACAAAAATTATATTATAGCAGAGAATTTCTATATAGAAAGAGAGGTCTAGTACAGATGAATGAAATTCCTGATTGGGAAAACCTTAATGTCATAAGTAGGAATAAAGAGAAAGGTCATGTCTCAAATATCTCTTATTTAGAACAAAAAACTGCTCTAAAAGAGAGTAAATCTATATTTTTCAAAAGCTTGCATGGTACTTGGAAATTTCACTGGGTTCCTAAACCATCTAATAGGCCTGTAGATTTCTATAAATCGGATTTTGATGTAAAAGAGTGGGATGAGATTCAGGTACCTGGGACTTTTGAACTTCAAGGTTATGGAATGCCATATTATCTTGCATCTAGTTATCCACCTGCTTTAAGAAAAAGGAGAGCTCCCAATATAAATAAGGAAGATAACCCTGTAGGGTCATATAAGAAATCAGTTAGAATTCCAAAAGAATGGAAGGATAGGGAAGTTTTCATTTATTTTGCTGGAGTAAAATCAGCTTTTTATCTTTGGATTAATGGACATGAAGTTGGTTATAGTCAAGGCTCAATGACACCTGCGGAATTCAATATTACTGAATTCTTGAAATCAGGTAATAATCAAATTGCTATAGAAGTCTATAAATGGTCTGATGGCTCATACCTAGAAGATCAGGACTTCTGGTTCTTGGGAGGAATTTTTCGAGAGGTATTTCTTTATTCAAAACCAAAGGTATTCGTCAGGGATTACTTCGCAAGATGTAATCTTGATGAAAATTATACTGATGCGGAATTGAAAATCCGAGTAGATATCAGTAACACTTTCCAGAAGAATGTTAAAAATTATAAGTTGGAGATAAGTCTACTAGATCATTCTAAGAGGACCGTTGAATCTGATCCCCTTCTTGTTAGTCATGTCAAGATTCCAGCATGCTCTGATATAGCATTAGACCTTGAAGCTTTTGTAAGAAAGCCAATTAAATGGTCCGCTGAGACACCTTATCTATACCACTTACTGCTCAAACTAATTAATCCAAAGGGCGAAGTTGAAGAGATTTTACATAGTCGCTTTGGTTTCCGTAAAGTGGAAATAAAAGATAGTCAAATATTTATTAATGGAAAATCAATAATTTTCAAAGGAGTAAATCATCATGATTTTGATCCAGATACTGGGTGTACTGTTCCATACGAAAGAATGGTTCAAGATGTTAAAATAATGAAACAAAATAACATCAACGCTGTAAGAACTAGTCATTATCCCGCTGATTCTCGCTTCTACGATTTATGTGACGAATATGGACTTTATGTTTTAGACGAAGCTAATCTTGAAACTCATGGCTTTATGGGAAATATTTATCTCAAGAAAAAACTCAAAGATAAATGGTCAACATCTGCAGTAGATCGAATGGAGAGAATGGTTGAACTAAACAAAAACCATCCTTCAATTTTTATGTGGTCTCTAGGAAATGAAGCTTGTTTTGGTCCACCTCATTATAAAATGAAAGAAGCAGCTTTAAGGATTGATTCTACTAGACCAATACATTATGAAAATGATTTGAACCTAAAAGTTTCAGATGTTTTTAGTGTGATGTATTTTACTCCACAGAAGATGGAAAATGTAGGAAAGCTTGAAACAATTAAATATAGATTCCCAAATGGTTCAATTTCTCCTGAAACTTATGCTGATAAACCATTCATTCAGTGTGAATATGCTCATGCAATGGGTAACAGCTTAGGGAATTTTCAGGAATTTATGGATGTATTCGAAAAATATCCCAACTGTGTTGGTGGATTCATTTGGGACTTTGTTGATCAAGGATTGAGTAAAACAACTGATGATGGAAAAAAATATTGGGCATATGGTGGAGATTTTGGAGATAGTCCCAACTCCTCAAATTTCTGCATTAATGGAATAGTTAGACCTGATCGAACTCCGAATCCTTCCCTTTTCGAAGTTAAGAGAGTTTACCAAAATATCTCTGTTGAAGCTATTGATTTAGTCACAGGAGAAGTTGAGATTCACAACAAATACAGATTTCTGAATACTAAATTTTTGAAGATTGAATGGGAAGTGACAGGGAATGGTGAGATACTAAAACAGGGATCTATACCGTCAAAGAATATTGAACCTCTTTCCAGTAGAAGAATCACTATTCCCTATGAAAAACCAGATTTATCTCCAGGAGAAGAGTATCATTTACTCCTGAAATTTTCACTGAAAAAATCTACTTTATGGGGAAAGAAAGGTTATATTGTAGCTTGGGAGCAATTTGAGTTACCTTATAAAATTGCTCAAACAGAAATTATTCCCTTAGACTTACCCGCTGTAGAAATTGAATATACAGAACGAGAAATCAAAGTAGTTGGTAGAAACTTCGCTGTAACCTTTGGGAAAGCTTCTGGAGTATTAGAATCATATACATTCAATAATACTTCAATCATTTCTTATCCCTTACAGCCTAATTTCTGGAGAGCTCCGATAGATAATGATAATCTAAAACGAGTGGTAAGTTATAATTATCCCTTTCTAAGTCGGTTTATACCAACAAATCCTTGGAAAAACGCTTCTAAGAACCGATCTATTAAGAAAATAAGAGTTGACAAAATATCTTCTGATGTTAAACTTGTTGAGGTCACTATGAAGTTTCCAAAGAGCAAAAATCTCTATAAAACAAGATATACAATTGATGGTAAAGGGGAGATTCTTGTTGAAGTTGAGTTTAATCCTTCAAAGGAGTTAGTGAGATTAGGGATGCAAATGCAGCTTAAAGAGGATCTAAAACAATTCAAATGGTTTGGGAAAGGTCCTCATGAAACGTATGAAGATAGAAAGACTGGAGCACAGCATGGAATTTACTCTGCTAGTATTGAAGAGCTAATTCATGATTATGTCTACCCGCAGGAGAATGGTAATAGGACTGATGTAAGATGGGTTACTGTAACAAATGATGAAGGAAAAGGTTTTCAAATTACAGATTACAAAGGAACGTTGCTAAATTTCAGTGCATGGCCTTATACACAAGATGAACTGGAGGGAGCTGAACATATACATGAACTTCCTAGAAATGAAAATATTACCTTTAACATAGATTATCGACAAAGAGGTGTAGGCGGAGATTTTCCTGGTTTACCAACAGTTCATGAAAAATACAAACTGAAAAAGGATGTAACATACTCTTATTCTTTCAAAATAATTCCTTTAACCTAGGCCTGTTTTTAGTTGAAACCCATGAATTAAATACAAACAACAGAAAAACTTAGTGAGGAGTAATATATCTATGAGACTCAAAGATGGGGACGAAGTTAAGAATTTTTCATTAAAAGATATATCCGGCAAACAAATATCATTATCCGATTTCAAAGATAAAAAGCTAATGTTGTCATTCTATAGATATGCTTCTTGTCCATTGTGCAATCTTAGAGTTCAGCAACTTATTCAAATTCATGATGAATTAAAATCTAAAGGGCTTTATCTTGTTGCATTCTTTCAGTCTCCTAAAGAAAGTGTTGAAAAGTATGTTGGAAAACAAAATGTTCCTTTTCCTATTATTTCAGATCCTGAAAGAAAAATCTACAAATTATATGGAGTTGAACACTCTTGGATAGGTTATCTTAGAGGTGGTGTTTCTCTGTCAATGTTGAGAGCTCTTTGGAATGGTTTCATGATTGGAAAAATGGAAGGAAAAAAGAATCTTCTCCCTGCTGATTTCTTAATTGATAACCTCAAAGTGAAAAAAGCCTATTATGGTAAGACTATTTCTGATCATCTTCCAATAGATGAGATTAAGGAGTTCTTAAATTAGATTTAAAGTGTTTTCTAACATTCTCCTTCGGGAAGCATGATTATAGCAGCAATATATGTCCAGAACAAAGCTCCTCCAGTTAAGAAGATACCAATGAAAAAGATTATTCTAATTAATCCTACATCTGCTCCAATAAATTTAGCAAATCCTGAACTCACTCCTCCAATGATTTTTCCATTAGTACACTTAACCCATGTTTTAGTTACTTCAATTTCTGCACAATCTCCTTTAGGTAAGATAATTATTGCAGCGATATATGCCCAGAAAATAATTCCTCCTGACACTAACATAGCAAAAAAAACTGCGACTCGTGTTAGATTTATATCGCTACCAAGGTATCTAGCAAGTCCTGCACAAACTCCAGACACAATTTTGTCGTTTTCACATTTTACCCATTTGTTCTCTTTCATAATAGTCAAAGTATTATTGTACATTGAATCTTTTAAAAATATCCCTTAAAATTGCTTATTT
>JAGLTP010000629.1 GCA_023135215.1 Candidatus Heimdallarchaeota archaeon | reverse complement strand
ACAGCTGTAAAAAGAGTTATTCACAATCCAGATATTGAGTTAGTTTACTATAAGTTTTTAGAACAAAAACATCCTGATTTTGCTAAGAAGAATATTGATCTTCCTCATGCACTGCAAGAACATTTGCAAGAAGTAGGTCTATCTTCGTTATATGATTTTCAAGCACAATCGTTCAACAAAATAATGGAAGGAAAAGATACCGTCATTGTGGCACCAACTGGAACTGGAAAAACTGAATCTTTTCTATTTCCTTTGTTAACAAAAATCTGGAATGAAGCAGCACACCCATTACTGCGAAGAGGTTTGTCAGCTCTTATTATTTACCCAACCAAAGCTTTAGCTAGAGATCAACAAAAGAAGATTCGAAAATATGGTGGAGTTTTAGGCATTTCATGCGAAACATATGATGGAGATACACCAAAGAAGAAAAGAGAAAAGATTTTGGAGTATCCACCTGACATCCTAATTACGAATCCTGACATGATTCATTACCACTTAAGGGATCCTCATTTCAGAGAGATTCTGAGAACAATCAAAAGCGTGGTTATAGATGAAATACATGTAGCTATTGGAGCATTTGGTTCAAATTTGTTTTTCATCCTTAAACGCTTACAAAGGCTGGTTAATCATCAAATACAATTTATTGGCTCATCAGCAACAATAGGAAATGCAAAGGAATTTGCCTCTATGTTGTTTGACAGAGACGTTGTTGAAATTTCAGTTGAAGAAGCAAGAAAAGCTCCAACCCACCTGCTAATTATATTACCATGGGGCGTTAGCCAATATACTGTTACTACAGATATTGCACGACAACTGGTTTCGACTGGACACAAAACTCTTTGCTTTCAAAATAGTCATAAAAACGCGGAAATCATTAACTTATTATTACAAAGGGCAAGGATTAAATCTTCAGTTCATAGAGCTGGTTTAACGAAAGAGTATAGAAGAAGAGTCGAAACTGATTTTCAAGAGGGTGTATTGAATGCATTGGTTTCAACTCCTACTCTAGAATTAGGGATAGATATAGGAGATGTAGATGGTGTGGTTTCTTCTATTGTTAATATAACAAGTTTCATACAAAGACTAGGTCGTGCTGGTAGAAAAGGACAAGAGTCAATTGGTGCTCTTATTCTAAGGAATGATGATCCAATAAGTACATTCTACAGTACTTTTCCAGAAACCTATTTTGAAGATATAAGAAAAGGTTATGTTGAACCCAAAAATCAACTCGTCTCATATTATCAATTAATTGCTGCAGCTATTGAGAAACCCATTGAAGAAGGAGAATTTCCTGATCAAAAGAACGTATTAGAAAATCTTGAGAAAGAGGAACTACTCAAAAGAACTCAAAAAGATACATATCGGATTTCCTCAAAACCAAAAGCTATAGGCTTGCTTCGATCATATTCGATACGTGGGATAGGAGATACTATGCAAATTAAAAGCCTAGCCGGTAAAAAAATGGGTGAAAGATCTATGCCCATGGCTGCAAGAGAGTTACATCCAGGAGCAATATATCTGCATGGAGGAAAACATTATCGATCTACTGAATTCAAATATGATTCAAGATTTGGTGGAGGAGAAATAGGTGTTAAGGAAATTGAACCTCAGAACA
>JAGLTP010000628.1 GCA_023135215.1 Candidatus Heimdallarchaeota archaeon | reverse complement strand
TGATGTGTTCCTTCCTCTTGTATTTTAGCATCATCAATTAGGATGATCCTGTCTGCATTTTCTACAGTTGTTAATCTATGAGCAATAATTATAGCTGTTCTTCCTTCAAGTAAAACTTTGAGGCCTTCTTGAATGAGAGACTCAGTATAAGCATCTATTGCACTTGTTGCTTCATCAAGAATAAGAATCTTTGGATCAGATAAAAGAGCTCGAGCAAAAGCAACCAGCTGCTTTTGTCCTTCGGATAGTTTTGTACCCTTCTCTCCTACTTCAGTGTCCAAACCTTGAGGAAGAGTACTGATAAATTCAGAAGCGTAAACAGCTTCAGCTGCTTCAAGAATCTCTTCTCTTGTTGCATCTAGTTTCCCATATTTTATGTTCTCCTCAATTGTTCCAGAGAAAAGGATATTGTCTTGTAAAACTATACCAATCTGGTTTCTATAATCATCAAGTTTTAATTTTCGTATATCGTCTCCATCAATAGAGATTGTCCCTTCTTTCACATCATAGAATCTTGTTAACAAGGATACTAAAGTTGTTTTACCACCTCCAGTTTTTCCGACAATTGCACATGTTTCGCCTGCAGGTATAGTAAGATCAAAGTTCTTGTACAAAGGCTCATTCGGAAGATAAAAGAACGTCATGTTATTGAAATCTATTCTTCCTTCAATTTCTTCAACGGGTATTGGGGTTGGGTCTTCTTTAACTTGGGGTTCACTATCCATTAAACTGAAAATTCTTTCAACAGCTGCCAATCCAGCTTCGAATTGATTAAAGAACTGTGTTATTTGCATAAGGGGGAAGAAGAAACGATTGAGCATTAAAATAAAGAATATCAGAGTAGCTATGTCTATTCTAGCTGTAACTAAAGTCCAGTATCCCCCATAATATAGGATTAGAAAAGTTCCTATTCCAAAGAGCATTTCCACAAATGGGAAGTAGATGCTAATTCCTACAGCCCTATTCAATGCGGCCCTATAATTATTCATATTTATCTCTTTGAATCTAGTAAAACCTTCTTTCTCTTGACTGAAAGATTTTGTTACTTCAATTCCAGAGATAGATTCAGCAACATTAGCATTGAGTATTGCGATGGTTTTCCTCCATTTCTTTGATGTGGACCGTGCTATTAATCTTGCTCCCATAGCTACTGCAAAAAGAGGAGGAAGAACTGATATTGCAATTAGCGCTAGGATATAATCAGTGACCAACAAGAGTACTAGAATGACTATCATAACTAAAAGATTAATTAGAAACGAAGTAGTGATTTGAACCATATTCCCAATAGTATCTGTATCAGAGGTTACTCTACTAACCAGCTTTCCACTCTTATTTTCATCATAAAAAGCCATGTCTTGAAGAAGTAGAGTGTCATAACAATCTTTTCGAACTTCTCTCAACATATTACCAGATAATGTTGCTAATAAGTACATACTTCGATATTGTCCCAACCAATTGATGGCATAGAAAACAGCTACACAAGAAGCTAAGAGAAAAATGAGATAATCAATCCTACCTGCTTCAATTAATTCAATGACGAATTTAATTAGATAAGGAATACCTACATTTGAACCTGTAGTAACAAACAACCATAAAATTAGTTTTGTGAAAGTTGGGAGATCCTTTTGTCCCATATATGTAAATAATCTCTTAAACAAATAGATATCGCCGTATTTTCGGTCATATTTCTCATCAGGTATATCATCTATGAATCCCATTCTAATCCCCCTTTCCTTCTATTGGTTTTTCGAATTTATCCCTAATCTCTGTGAACCTTGCAAAAACTCTCCAGTAATCAATTGAAGTTTTTAGCAATTCTTCGTGTTTTCCTTTGGCAACTATAGCACCTTGTTTCATTACAATTATGATATCAGAATGTCTAATTGTACTCAATCTGTGAGTTATTACAAAACTTGTTCTGTTTTGCAATACTCTATTTATAGCAGTTTGAATATCATCTTCAGTTTCACTGTCTACACTGGAAGTAGCATCGTCAAATACCAAAACTTCAGGATCTGATAAAATCATTCTAGCGATAGCAACTCTCTGTTTTTGTCCTCCAGAAAGAGTCATACCCCTCTCACCAACAACTGTATCATATTGTTTGTCAAAATTCATGATAAAATCATGAGCTTGAGCCATCTTAGCAGCTTCTATGATTTGTTCATCTGAAGCTTCTGGGTTACCATAAGAAATATTCTGCTTAACAGATCCAGAGAAAAGTACTACATCTTGTTCAATGACTCCAATACTTTTTCTTATTCGTTCCAGTGTTAATTCTTTGGTATTTTCTCCATCTAAGAGAATTCGACCATCATCAACATCATATAATCGTGTGAGCAATTTCATAACTGTAGTTTTTCCTGAACCAGCAGGCCCTACAATTGCCACCCGACTTCCAGCTGAAATACTAAAGGACACATTGTTAACAACTTTATTTTTACCATCATAAGAAAAGTTAACATTCTTAAAATCAATATTACCCTTGATTTTGTCAATCTCTTTTGGATCACTTGGTATTGGAAGTACTGTTTGTTTTGTTAGAATACTTGTAATTCTCTTTGCTCCCGCTATTCCCATTTGAGTAAGAACTAGACTCCATGATAGAACCCAAATAGGGAAGAAGAAATTTGAGATTAACATCACATAGGAGAATAATTGGCCAATATTGAATATCCCTGCTTGAATTAATATTACTCCATAAATTATTGAGAAACCAACGCTAATCCCAACAATTAGAGCAGGAAAGTATCTTGATCTTAACCTTCCCCTTTTAATAATTTGGTCTGATAATGTATCATTTTTCTCTTTAAATTGTAATCTTTCATATTCATCTCTAGCGAACGTCTTCACAACACTTATTCCCAATAGTTTTTCTTGAAGGTATGATGATAAATTTGAATATGAATCTTGTATCTTCATTGAGATGGGTCCAACAGATTTAAAGAATCTTCTTGCTAGGAAGAAGATTGGTAGTGCAATTGATACAGGGATTAGAAATAAAACTGGAATGCCTTTCCAGAAAGGATCAATAAACAACATTCCTCCCATGGCAAATAGAATTTGTACGAATGCTAGATATAATAGATGCATACATGGGTTTACAAGATAATTTACCATTCTTGTATCAAATGTAGCTCTTGCCATAACATCCCCAGCTTTAACTGTGTCATGGAAAGTCATACTCTTTGATAACATAGACGCATAATATTCATCTCTGATATCTCTCTCAACTTTTTGAGAAGCTACTTCAATCACTATGCTATTTGCGAAACCTACTAATCCATTTAAAATTGTTAAACTAAGAATAATAAAAGCAAATAATCTAACTTGACTCCAGTTTGAAGCAATTATTTCATTTACTAAATTATTTCCCATCAGAATTGGATTTATTGTACTTATTGCGATTGAAACAGTTGATAGGATGACGAATGCCACCAACAATCCTTTATAAGCTGTTATATGGCTTAGAACCCATCTTAGATGACTTCTTTTATCGTATTTTGCCATAACAGGATCAAAGAACTCACCTGAGCTTACTCCCGAATCTGTACTGGTGACCATCTTCCAATTCAATTCCTATCAATTATATTATCCTTAATTATATAAACCATAAAAGGTTTGAATCTGAAATCTTATTCAATTCTTCGATATTATTTTATTAACTTTATCTTTCCGTAGATAGTATAGATTTGAATATTTAAAATGAATTTTTTTGAACAGATTTCACGATAAATCTATCCAGACCTCTGTAATACCAGAAATCATCTGAGAACCTGCTAGAAAAGATCCAACAATCCTCAATGGTGCTTCATTACCTTCTAAGAAAATCGAATTTTTCTTCGCAGCCAAAATATAACTATTGTTCCTTGCAATATCAATGCTATTTAGAATAATCTGTTCTTCGGAATTTTTGAGGATAATATCATAACCTTGTGATGCCAAAGTATCATTGAAAGTATAATGTGTGCTACCTTCAAGCTCACCATCAATAATAGAGATTATT
>JAGLTP010000627.1 GCA_023135215.1 Candidatus Heimdallarchaeota archaeon | reverse complement strand
TTTTTAGCTACTTACCTTATGCTCCTGCGATTGTACTTGCATTTGCATTTGTCTGTTCTCTAATGGGATATGGTTTAAGTATACCCATCAGAAAAAAAGTATAAGTAGAGAAAATATTCTCTATATTTCCTTACTCAAAGTTTCAAAAGAACCAATTTTCTCGAAACCAATAGTTTCGATATCTTTCCCTTCTTGAGCATCTACTGGATTCTCGGGATTAAGGAATACATTCACTTTTTCGAATCCGTTCTCCTTGCATTTTTTCACTAACTCAGTTGTAATATGTTTTTTATGTTCTGAATTATCACTGCATAACAGTCTGATATTAACAAATTCTGGATGTTGACCTTTGGTTGCACAGCCATAAGCAACAACTTTGCCATCCTTCAGAAGTACTCTATTCGCAACAACATTTTCATTTTCAGCATAATTATTGAGAGCGTTCTGAATATTCTCTGCTGGAATTTCTGTATAAAGTTCTCCAAGCATTTTTATGACTTGTTCAGATTCAGTTTCTTTGTTAAAATCTCCAGCTTCTGAATCAGTTGCAAAATCTTTAAGGTTGGAAAATTCAAATTGGTAAATGTTTACTCCATCTCTAACTAACTGAAAACCCTTCTTCTTAGCAAGTTCATAATAGTGTCCTTCAGCAACAGTTTGTCCGGTTTCTATCCTCTTAACATCCTTATTCTTGAGAACTTCTACCAAATGATCATAGAGTAAATCATACGCTTTGTCGTGACCGGGAAGATAAAATGCAAGACGTGTTTGTGCGACTTTGATTTTCTCCTCTTCTACTTCACTTACTCTAGCTCCAATATATCCTACTAGCTCATCACCTTTGAAACAATATAATCTGGTTTCAGGATCAAAATCCTCCCTTGAATAAACCTGTTTAACTTGTTCTACAGAAGATTGTCTATACGTAAATGTCCTTTCTGCTAGCATCATACCTATCTTAACTTGATCTTCTATGTATGACTCATCATACTTTCTTATCTCATATTCTGTCATAAAATATGGCTATTATTAGACACTTATATTCTTTATCAGCTTATAAAAGATAATTAATAACCGCATATCTCTCCATTATCTCTTTCTTCTTCTTTGTTTCATTACGCTGGTGATGGATATCCCAAACATGTATCTCCGTTATTT
Source organism: Candidatus Heimdallarchaeota archaeon (assembly GCA_023135215.1). The sequence continues at coordinate 4,684 of JAGLTP010000627.1, read as the reverse complement.
CATCATAATCTAGATAGGAGACTTTAGTGTGTTTGATATTGTTCTTCTCATCTACGATAATTTTCCCCTCTTCTTCTAGCTCTTTGACCATCAAATAAATTTGTAAAAAATGACTGAGAAGATGATGTGCATGCCATAACTCTTTGTAAAGTTCATTGATGTTAACCTCTTCTTTCTCTTTTAGCAATCTTTCAAGACTTTTCTCTAAATTCTTCTTTGCTAATACTCTTGTTTCTTTTGTATCCCCCCAGAGTAACGGAACCATAATACTTTCAGCAATCAGAGACAAACGAACCTATTAAAGAGCACAAGAAAAAAAGCGACAGACGCTTTGAAGTTATTCTACAGAAGTAACTTATGAACCAATGAGATAATCTCTAAAAATTCTATGTAGGATTGAGTTGTATATTTAAACCCCACAAGAAATTTTCTGACGTAAACTGCAAAAAAACTGCAATTTTTCTAAGTAGTTTCTTAAAAGGTGGTACCTTCTCGTTACTTGAAGACATGGCAAGGTGTATCCATAGATGGCAACCGAATCAGTGGCTGTAAAAACCGAGGAGAAATTGGGGACATACATATCTCCCCATGATCTCTCTCGAATTCTTTCTCCTGGGTTACGCAAAGCAAGTATCGTTAGAAGTTACTTTGTTGATGCTGAGGAAGAACGTTTCAACAAAATAATGAATTTCGCTACTAAAGTTGCTAACTGCTTCTTAGAATTCTATCCTGATAAGATCGTTTCTGGAGTTCTAATCCAATTTCAGAGATTTCTACCTGATTTACTTGATGACTATGACAAACGCTACTTTACCAAAAATCACATTGCTATCCACTACTTAGCACTTCTCGATTATCGCTTATCTCTTGTGGGTAGCAAACTTTCTCCCAAGCATATTGATTATGTGAGAGAATTGCTTGATATCAGAAAAACTAAGATTTTCAGTTTCTTTTCCGTTAAAAAAACTCAAAGCGATCTTATCGCTGCTGGATACATTCAACGCAAGCATAGGCACATTTACAGTCCTCTGCTTAAGGATAGAGTTTCTCAATTCATAAATGATCTCACACTCCTCTTCCCCGAATTCGAAGAGGATCTGGATCGTTTACAAGATAAAGCTTTCTTCTTAATTGACGAACGTATCGTTCCTCGTATTGACGTAGAATTAGCTGCATTAGTTATAGTGTCCTCTTTACTTCCATTTTTCATCATTGATCGCAGTGTTACCAACACTATCTGGCTCGTTGTAAAGGATGAGTTCAATGTCGAATTAGATTTTCTGAAGAGGAAAGTTTATCGTTATAGAGGCTTAATTCGTAAGAAAGATGTTGCCGGTCTTCTGGGTTTGGGTAAAATGGAAGAGAGTGCAAATAATGCCGATACCTCCGATATTAACAAATATGTATGAAGCTTTAGTAGGAATATTTAATGGAACTGTAAAACTAACAATACTAGTTGTTTTTACATTATTCTTGACCAAATTCTTATGGGATCTACTCACAGATATGCTCTTTAAAAATATCAAAAAATACCTTAATCTCTTAGCTTTTCCAGGTGCATTCTTTCATCAACTCTTCCATTCTCTTGCAATTAAGATGTTAGGATATCAAGTTAAGGTAAACTTTCACATGAGTTTTGCATTAAGGGATGTTGCTTCTCAAAGCTTAACGGGAGAACTCAAAAATAGTTTCCATGCTTTTATTATAGGGATTGCTCCACTCTGTAATTTTGTTTTTGCTGCATTGTTAATTAACTTCCACGGTGACTTCAAAGATTTCTTTCTTTCAGTAGACTTTATCTATGGACAATGGATGATTGCTTACTTAATTTTCTGCTTAATTTACTTCGGAATGCCAGATTTTTCCGACTTGATGCTTCCCTTCACAACCTTAACAGCTCGACATGCAGAACTAGTTTTTCTCTTTATAGTTGGAGTATTCTGTCTTGTGATTGGAATCAGTTACTGGGGCTGGCTAATACCATTTATTAACTTCATTCTATATTGCATAGTACTTATTTACTTAGCTAAAAAGCAATTTTTCGAAAAAAAAGCTCCACCAATTGCAAAAGGTTTTGATGTCTACGATGCTGAAAAAACAAAATCAGAATAATGATAATCAAGTACAAAGATTTTTATCTTCAAAACTATCTTTTCCATTATTAAACGAACTAATAGTAGAGGTGTTTAATCATTAAGCTACCAATATCCTTTGAAGCAGCAGTTACTTCCTCTAATAGAATAACTATCCCTACATGGATATCTTATATTGAAGGTGGAGATGAAATAGAAGGCTATGTTCAGATTATTGGTGAAGAAATCACCTTTCCTTTTACTAAGAAAGTTTCCAATACTAGACACATTACTGTAGGTTTTGTAAGAAGTTCTCTTCCTGATAAACAACTTCCTTCACGTTTACAGATTACAATAGAAAAAGTAATCAAAGTTATCTCTGAAGGATTGAATTTTAATCTTGTAAGCTACCAATCTGAGAATGGGGATTATATTATGAATTTCTCGACCGCAAAACCGGAACCTACAATTCAATTTCGTTTAGATACTTTTACTTCAGATTTTGTCCAAGATTATTTCAAACGAAATATAGAAGAAGCAAATCAGTTCTTAGATCATTTCTATGACGAGGAAGAAAAACGATGGATAATACCTATCTACATTCCTATCCCTGATGAAATGGGTGCTACTATTCCTTTTGTAATCTATTTTGTTCTTTCACAGGACTATTACCAGAAATACTTGGATGTGAAAGAGAAGGTTAGAAAACTCATCCTCAGACTAAGCAATTGGGCTTATGATATAGGTGATTTTAATAAAGAAACCCTTTCTAAACTATCCTCACAGCTACAAGATATCTTGGAAAAGAATCTCGAACCTGAGTATTATGAGATGAACGCTATTCTTAAAATGCCTGCTCATGAAAGAGAGATTCTTTTAGTAACTCTTAAAGAACATAGAAACGGAGGAATTTCTCTAAACCTACTAGCTGAACAACTTCAAAAGACAAAACAATCTATTTTACAGATAGTGGATAGCTTAGTAAAACAAGGAATATTACGAAAACAAGAAGGCGATAATCAAACTAATATCGATATTTTATGGGTTGTTTAAGGGATTATCTCTGTTGTATTGTTATAGGCTGGGTAATCAAAATCTTCCTTTTTTATTACTCCTTTCTGAATTAATTCCATAACTTCATTTTCTATGTTTTGAAGTTCATTCACTAGGTGTTTTACTGTTCTGCAGACTAACTTGAATCCTTCTTCTCCCCAGAGTTTGTAGAGATTGGCAAACAAACATCTTCCCCCACATAAATCAAAAACTTCACAATCAGGACAAGGATTCTTTACTTTGACGGAATTTTCTAAATCCTTTGGAGTTGAATTATGAATGTCTCCAATGACTGTTTCCTCATACTCAGGAGGCAGAGGACAGAAAGTGATTTTTGAGTCAGTTCTAATAGCAAAACTTGTTAATCCAGCTTCGCAAGGTAAGCCAGTTTTTGTTTTATTCAAGATATGTCTGAAGATCCCAAGAAAAGGAACAATTCCTTTCACTTTACCCTTTTTCATTTCTTCAAGCCAGTATTCAACAAGCTTAGTAATTCCTTGATTGTAACTATCAATCCATCCAGAGAAATCTTCCCATCGTACATTCATCCCTTCATCCCATTGACAATCGATTTGCCAATGTACGTTGTTAAAAGATAAAACTGAATCATTCAGGAGATGTATGACATCCTTAAAAATATCAGAATCTTCAGAAACAGCCATTCTAGCAATTAAATCCCCTTCAAATCCTCTAGCTTTGATATCTTTAATATTGTTAGCAACTCTATCATAGATTCCCTTCCCTCTATTTAGGTCTGTAATTTCTTTATCACCATCAAGAGAAACTAAAATTGAAGAGAATTTTGTGAGATAATTACCTGGGATATTGTTCAATAGTAATCCATTGGTTTGAATAGTGTAATGAACTGCTGGAATTTCATCTATTATTTCTTTAATTAATTGGAGGTTTAAAATTGGTTCTCCACCATAAAATGCTATCGTAGGTGAATCATCAGAAGAGAGAAATTCTTTTAGATCCTTTATTTTCCAATCGGGCTCAATTGGTAAATCAGTATGAGGTTCATTCATGCAGTATCTGCATAAAAGATTGCATTTCGTACTAGTGATGATAAACCAATTCAAATTAATCTCCGTCTTTAATGTATGTTTTCAGAAAAAAAAGAGAATATAAAAATCCAACTTTATGTGTTCTGTTTTTAATAAAGAATGTTTGAGCAGTGCTGTTAAAAGGATTGTTTTATATATTTGCGAGTTCTTAACTAGCTTGGGATAATTGATGAGTAATGGGAAATTCTGCACTTATTGTGGTGCAAAAAACGCTGAGAATAATCAGTTCTGTGAAAATTGTGGGCAAACTTTTGATGATGTGAAAACATCTTCATCTCCTCAACAATCAACTTCACAGTTCACTCCATATCAACAAACCAGATCTCATGATTCTAGCTCAAGTATGTCAGGAAGTTATGATGTATTACCCGGAGCACAAAAACCTTATACTCCTCAAAGGCAAGGTTTACCCACAGTAGTTAAGGTATTAATGATTTTATTCTTCTTCGGTATTCCATTCATTTTCTTCCTAATTTTCTTCGTGTTCGGTGG
>JAGLTP010000626.1 GCA_023135215.1 Candidatus Heimdallarchaeota archaeon | reverse complement strand
ACCATTGCATTTTGTAAATATTCTTGAGAATTGCCAAAATTATTCCTTTTATACTCCAAAAATCCAAGAAGGAACCAATAATATGCCTGTTGAGTTGGAGTTAAATCATCTCTCCACTCTCTATCGATCATCAATAAAATTTCTTCAACTTTTCCTATTGCTTCTTGATAGAGTAGAATTTCTGCGTATTTCATATTCATTGAAAGATCTTGGAAACCTTTTTTCTGTAAAATCTCAAGAACTATCTCCATTTCTTCAGTTGCTTTGTCGAAATCCTCTCTTGCGAAGTAGACATCAGCAAAATTTGAATGCAAAACGTATAAAGAACGATAATCATTTTTCCATTTTTCTATGACACTTTTGCTCTTATTATACCAGAACATAGCTTCATCCAAATGACCCATCTGTAAGTAAACATCACCAATGCTTCCTGTAATGTGCCCTAACAATCTATCCATCTTAATTTCTTTAGCTATTGCTTCACTTTTTAGAAAGATTTGATGAGCTAATTGAAAATTACCTCTATCTAGTTCAATTGTTCCTATTGTACTGTAAATTTGTGCAAAAATAATTCTATCATTTAGTGCTCTATTTATGTTCAAGCACTCTTTGGTCTTGTCTCTTGCTAAGGATAATATGTAGTTTGATCTTAGGTATATTGCATCCATTTCCAGCATATAAATCTGGATAAGTTTGAAAATATCTCCTCGCATACCCTTCTCATCTTGAGTATTTAGGGCTATAAAGTTGAAACAATTTTCCCGATTTTCAAGATATTTACTATATTTTTGAGTTAAAAAACCACTAATCGCTTCGACATAGAAAATAAATGCAGAAAGAATAGAATCTTTAAGCGCGTGTTTGAGATTCCCAATGTTCTCATTGTATTTTTTGTAATCTCCTTTGAAGATTAAACACATCAAATACCATAAACCTAAACCATCATTGTTGGTTTTTTCATACGCTTGATTGATTTCAGCAAAATGCCCCCTATGGTACATAATTCTACCATATAAGAAACCAAATGAATTGGAGAATGAGGTTGCTTCTTTAGACATTGTGGATAGAACAGTTTCAATTTCCGCTAAATTTGTATCCGTGTTAAATGCTTTGTAGTTTAAAATTCCCTCTTGCTCATTCTTCTCTAAGGAATAGAAACTGGAAAGAATTTCTGGAGGGAGGGCATCCTTCATTATTTATGATAACTTATATATTATTAAAAATGTTAACTTAAAGGATGTATCCTTTTATCTTAATTACAAGAGAAATTGTAATAAAGTGCCTTTGATTGTTGTCTAAATAGATAAGAAAACATTATACTTGGAGATACAAATGAAAAAGTCTTTACTCTTTGAATCTATTGATAAAGCATTCGAACTTTTTCACAAGAAAGGATTTTCCATAAATGAAACCAGATCCATTTTCCTGAAACTGTTTCTTCTAAGAAAACATGGTTTAATTAGCATCAACGATTTCAAAAATAATGATTTCCGAATAAAAGGTCTTATTGAGTCAAAATGTGTTATTTCTTCACGATTCCTCAATAAAATGGAAAAGTTTCATGTATCAGATAAACCAATTTCAGCTAATCTAATTGAAGATTTATTCAAGGTAATGAATAATCTTACTGATAAGCAGTTTTTCTTGCTTTTGGATACAGACAAGGCTCGTAAGAATAAAGGCCAGTATTTTACTTCTCCAGAAATTGTTTCAAAGATCTATTTATCTTTGCTTCCAGAAAGACAAGTGTGTGAGAATATCGTTACTCTTGTTGATTTCTCTGTGGGATTAGGAGAGTTCGTTAAACCTTTAATTAATGATACTCAATTTAGATATTATGCAGTGGAATTAGATCCTATTTCATTTGAATTTCTATTGTTTGATTTAATCTGGAACCAAGAGATTGAGTATTCACAAAAAGCAAAAGCTCTACTTACAATTCTTCAAGGAGATTCACTCTTAGGGTATCAAGAATCTTCATTCGAGAAGCTGAAAGCAACAAAAAATGGATCTCAGCTCTTAAAGAACTTGATTCAAATCAGAAAAGAAATACTGGAATCAACTGACAAAGTATCCTTAGCGAGCATCACTACTTATTTCGAGTTAAAAGATCTAATAGCTAAGCATCATGAATCTCTAATTGAGTTTAATTGGTTTGTAGATTTTCCTGAAATCTTCTTTGACGCTAAATTAACTAAACTGAAACATGATGGATTTGATTTTGTTGTTGGAAATCCTCCATGGGTTGGTTTCCAAGCTATCAACCATGCTAAGTATCGTTCTTTGTTTTCAAACAAATTCTTTTCGAATGAATTGTACGGAAAATTTAATTTCTCTTTGCCTTTCATGATTCTAGCACATGAGCTTTCTAAGCTAGGTGGGGGTGTTGTTATTCCAAGAGGAATCTTATCTGAAACCTATGCTCAAATCTGGAGAGAAAGAATTATCCAGGATGGCTCTTTGTTCAAAATAACATTATTACAGAAACAATGGTTTGATAATGTTCTAAATGAGTTCTGCATAGTTTACTGGGACAAGAAGGATAGGGGTAATTTTGTAGAAATTATAGATGAAGAAAATCAGCAAGAAATGAAAATAAATCATGAGAGTATCAAATCACCTCTCTTCAGAATTCCGCTCATACCTCATGATATTTATGAAGAAATAGAACACATTTATGATTTATCCGTAGAATTGCATGAAGTATGCGATATCAGAAGAGGGTTAACTCTAAGTAGAAAATATCAAGAGCAGTACTTTCAAATAAAAAAGAAAACAGCTGACGGAAATCCAATTAAGAAGTTAATCAGACATAATAAGAACACCTCAAAATATAAGGAAGGTGTGTTCAATTTTCAAATACACTATTCAGGAGAGGAGTTTGTATATGATAAGAGTCTTCTAGGAGCACCTGGATCGTCTGAACTTTTTGAGCAACCAAAGATAATTAGGAGAAATAGAGGAAAACAATGGATTATTGGTTTGGATATTGAAGGTTCTTTTTATGTCAATGATATCTTTGATGTAATTATCCCCAAACCAGATGTATGTGATGCAAAGATTCTTTTTGGTTGTCTATGCTCTTCAATCTTTCAGTTTATTGCTGAGAACCATCTTCAACGAGATATTACATCCAATTTTGTAAGAAGACTTCCTTATCCGAAGCTTTCTGATAAGGATAATAAGGAGATTAAGAATGCAGTGGATAGCTGGTTAACATCCCCTAAGAGTAAAGAAGACATTATTTCTTTGAGGAAAAAAACAGATCAAGTAATAAATAATCATTATCAATTGTCAAAGAATACTCTTGCAATGCTTGAAAATAATCTAAAATTGCATTGGATAGATTAATAAAAATAACTTTGTGGAGTTTTTGCCGAGCTTTTATACTTATTTAGGTATTATTATATTGATGAGCTACTTATCATCTGAAACTCCTACACAGATTGAAACCAATACTGATATAGAGCTTAGAAGAATCATTAATGATCTTCATTTTGTTTTCTCGATATTTGATGAAGAAAATGGTCCTCTAATCCTATATGATGATTCTCCGTTAATGCAAGAAGTAGTTCAGAATCTTAATATCAAAGTCTTTCATTTTCTTATGCAAGGATCTGAATTTGGACCTGAAAACTATGCTTCTATTCGAGGAATTATTCAAGTACCTCACTCAACTTATTATACTTCAGCAATTGATTTCTTAGTAGAGAAGTATGATATTCGAAAACAGACTAAGGTTTATGTGCCCTTAGTTCTTTTTCTAATCTTTCCTAAGAAGGATCTCGTTTTTTATACAAAGATTGCTAATAGCATTGAAGATTTCTTTTCAAAATACTTTAGTGATGGAATTTATGGAATTCCTACAATTCAGACTATAACTACCCTTCTGATGCAGTTCAGGAAGAGAATAATTAACCTACAATTTATTTAAA
>JAGLTP010000625.1 GCA_023135215.1 Candidatus Heimdallarchaeota archaeon | reverse complement strand
TTGTCAAGTGAATTCTCTATTTCTTCATTTGTTTGCCATTGAATTAATTCAAAAAGCTCTCCAATCTCAATAATGAGAGATAGAGCTAAGTTCTTAGGTTTGTGGTATTTCTTCCAATCTCTTGCATCTCGAAATTCAAGTATTTTTTCTGTTATTTCATTAATAGATGTCACAAAGATTAGGTAAAAAAGGGATAATTAACTGTTTCTCTCGAATTTACTCAACCTTATACGTCCAGTCAAATCTATCATCAAGTGTTCCAGTCTGAATACCAACAAGCTCATCATAGAGGTGATGAGTAATTTTACCAACATTGAAGTTGTTGATAATATGTTCTTCATCCTTATGGAATATCTGTCCAATAGGAGTAATAGACGCAGCAGTTCCAACAAAGAAAGCTTCGGTACAATGACCTTTGTTAATCTGATCTACTATTGTATCAATTTTTATTTCTTCTTCATGGACTGTATACCCCAGATTTTGAGCTAGTTCCAAGACAGATTTTCTTGTAATTCCTTTCAAAATTGTGCCCTCCAAAGGAGGAGTATAGATTTCATCGTCAATAATGAACATAATATTCATTCCACTTGCTTCTTCAACAAATTGACGATGTATTGCATCTAACCAAATAACTTGAGAGTAACCTTTACTTCTTGCGATACAAGTTTCATGGAGAGTCGCTGCATAATTACCTCCTGTTTTTGCTTCACCAGTACCACCTGGAGTAGCACGAACATTTTGTGAAGCTACATATGCCTTTGTTGGTTTGAAACCATCCTTGAAAAAAGGTCCAACAGGAGATAATATCACGTAGAAAAAAAATTCAGAGCTTGCTCGTAAACCTAAGAATTTCTCTGTTGCAATCATTGTTGGTCTAATATAAAGAGCTGTTTCAGGAGAATGAGGTACCCAGTCTTTATCTACTTTTATCAATTCAACAATAGCTTTTACAAAGAGATCTTTGTTAACTATAGGCATACACATTCTTTCTGCTGAAAGATTAAACCTCGCAGCATTTTCAAAGGGTCGAAATAAATTAACTGAATCATCTGGATGAGGAAAGGCTTTCATTCCCTCAAATATTTCTTGACTGTAATGAAGAACTGCACACGCAGGATCCAGTTGAAAAGGCTGATATGGGATAATACGAGGAGTTCCCCATTTATTATCTTGATATTTCATCAGAAACATGTGATCAGTAAATTGCGTTCCAAAAACTAATTCTGAATCTGCAACTCTCTTTTTTCGCTGTTCCTCTGTACACAACTGAATTTCAATACCCATAAAATCACTCATATCTTCGAAAAGGAAGAAATATTGCCTTAAAAAGTTTGTCAAATAAAGACGAGGAGACTATACACATAATGAAATGAGGTTTTTAAAATGCGATCGCATAACTCTTCTTGATGGTAGTAATCTAAGTGTTCTTGCTACAAAATACCTTCCACCATGTAGATAAATTACATCTGGTTTAAGAATTGGCGCCCAATGATGTGCTATATGAAACGCAGCAGCCAGTTTAATAGATTTCTTGAAATCCTTTAGTGGTATTTTACCTTTGTTCTTTCTAATTGATTCCAAATAGATTTTAATCATCTCATCTAATGTAAAAGGATTCTCCTTTACACTTATTTTTATACCTTCAACATGGAAAGGTATGAGATCATAGAAATGTAAAAACTCGAGAACAGGAGGGCTAAAAGAACATTCTTGCCAGTCTAATAAACATGAACATTTTGCTGATTGCATGAAATTGTAGGTCCAAGTAGCTCCGTGAAGAAGAGATGTACCATTGATTAAAATATCGTTAAGAAAGTCTTTGGAATTTATGGTTCTTTTTACTTTTTCTAATTCAGTTTTAGTAATGGGAGTTTTGTCTTTATATTGCTTAGCAATATTAATTGCTTTGTCAAGATTTTCAACTAATCTAGCTTTAGTACTTTCCCAGTCTTGTGTGAAAGGTTTTGGGAATCCTTCAAATTCTTCTTCGGATTCTCTTCCTAAAAATTGACCATTTAAGTATCCTAGCTCTCTTAATGCCCTTTCAATATTTGGTTTTTCCCATTTCTTAGGGTGGACTCCTCTTTGTATTTTCTCTAGAAGCACCCATGGTAAATCGCTTGATTTAGAAAACGCTATTGGAAATGGAGCTGGTACCTTATAATTCATTGCAATTTTGGAATAAAACAACCATTCAACCTTTGTTGTGTTTTGTTTTAAAATTCCATTCTTTGTTCCTTTATCCCAGGTAATTTCAGATACCTTAGCTGTTGAAGTGCCTACAAGATTTCTTTTGAATTTTATATCCCCAGGAGTACACTTCAGTTTCTTTGCGACTTCTTCTAGGATGGGTGAATAATTCAATTTATCACCGGATTAAACAACAAATATAGTTCAACCTTTTAACTATTTCTACTCAAAAATGATAGGTCTGAGATCAAAAAAACAGTGTTTGTTGATGGCTAAAACTAACAAAAAAGACATAGATTTTTCGGAAATGTAAGTAGTTTCTATTCATCAAATTTGATAGAGTATTTCCAGATTTTATCAACTACGTTTTCTTCATCTTCAGTCATTGTTTCAACAAAATCTTTTAGATATTTGAGAGTCACTTCATGCCTTTGTACATCCCCTAAAACTGTAGTCATAACTCTCTTAGTCTTTTCATCTGTCACTCTATCAACTACATTCTTGAGCTGATTACTAATGTTCCACTCAAGCTCCAAAACCTTGTCTACTGCATCTAGGACTGAATCTTTATAGTCTTCTTCAATAGCTTCATTGATACCTTGAGCCCTATCAAGTAATCCCCTGAAGATTTCAGCATGTTTCTTTGCATCTAATCCCATACCATGAATTAGAGCTTCAAGAAGTGAATTTCCAGGGCAACATTGAATATTTGTTAATAATTCACTAATTTTCTCTTTTATCTCAATCATTTGCCTTAGTTGCATAATGAAAGCATCTTTTTCCATATGACAATTACAAAAAAAACATAATATAAAATTTCTGATGTGTATTAAATTAAGAAATCTGAACTAAAACATTCGTAGAGATATTTTTAGATGTCATAGATTAATGCACAGATAGTTTTATAAAGATACACAAAGCCAAAAATTACTTATGGATGCAATCCTTGATAAATTTTCTAAGTGGGATAAAACGATAACAACTAAAATAGCTGCAAAATCCCCAAAAAGAATGAAGCTAGCTAGTTTCTTTGCTATATCAGGGAATGCTATACCTTGGTTTATTGTTGCCTTTTTATTTTTTATTTTTGATCTATTTATGTCTCGTAATGTAAATCTTCTTCAAATGTTTCTAGCAGCTGCTTGTGGTCTAACAACTTCATCGATTAAATTTTTGATCCGTAGACAAAGACCAGATGAAGAACTAGCTAAACAATATGCTGTAGATATAGATAACTGGAGCTTCCCTTCAGGTCATGCTGGTAGAATGTTCAGTTTAGCAATTACATTGACTTTATTCTATCCTAGAGTAGGATGGGTATTTCTAATATGGGCAATAGCTGTTTGCTATGGAAGAATAGCATTACAAATACATTGGTTCCTAGACATAGTAGGCGGGGCATTAATTGGATCAATTTGGGCTGTAATAGGGTATGTTTTAAGAGAAAAATTCTTTGTGTTATTTACACCTATTTCAGAATGGTTTCCTCAAATCCTGCAATGATCATAAGAAATTCGCGAGGAAAGGTTCTAAGAAATTGTCTAAAAACATCATAATTACAAAACCTGCAATGATTCCATAGGTAGATAATCTTGTATGAATCTTCCCTTCTCTATGAGTTTCAGGGATTATTTCATCAGCTACAACAAAGATCATTGCACCCGCTGCAAAAGCCATTCCGAATCCCAAGAAGAATTTAGCAATTGATACCGCTGTTACTCCAACAAATGCCCCAATTGGTTCAACTAGACCAGTTGCTGCAGCTATCAAAAATGCTTTTTTCTTTGTATAACCTTCTTTCAATAATGGCATTGCTACCGCTGTTCCTTCAGGGATATTCTGTAAACCTATTGCCATTGCTACTACTACTCCAGTAGCAATAGTATCTTCTCCCAGACCAAAACTCACACCAACAGCTAATCCCTCTGGAAAATTATGAATTGTAATTGCAATAACGAAAAGCCAAGTTGCTGCTAAACGTTTCGATACCTTACCTTCTGGACCTTTTACAAAGTGTTTGTGTGGAGCCCATTTGTCAATTAGAGCAATAAAAACTACTCCAGCAATTACTCCTGCACACACAATCCACACTCCTCCTCCCTCATTAGTTGGCAAATTCAATGCAGGTATTAGAAGACTGAAAGCTGAAGCAGCTAACATAACACCTGCTGCAAAACCTAGTAGTAAATCTAATACTTTTTCAGATATATCTTTCATAAAGAATACAGGTAGAGCTCCTATTCCAGTAGATATCCCAGCTGCTAAAGAAGCTAGAGTTCCAATTAGTACAATCCACCAATCCATAAATATCAATTATAGCTTCTAAGCAACTTATATAAGAATTTACAGTGGAATCAATCAAATATAATTCAAAATTTTAATCTTTAACTGCTTCCTTTCAATAATTTTATCTTCTTCTTATTTATTATCAAGAATCTTACAAATAGAATATCAAGACCAATTAATCCGAGGGTTAAAAGAGAGAATAAAATTATGTACCCAATTTGTTCTCTGCTAGCAATAGCTAAAACTACACTAAATGTCCATAAACCATCATCCATATTGCTAGACTTCTCTGGAAATCAAAAGTCGCTATTCTTTTCATTTTTGGTATATCAGACATTGTTGCTCCTTCTACTTCTGTCATTTCATAACCTCTACACAGATTTAAGATGGAAATCATTATAGATAAGCGGAATAAAAGTTTTGGTGTAGATTTGAAAAGAGAAGATATTTCACAAAGTATAGATTATTGTTTTATCAACATCTTAATTGGAATATCTTTAAATAATTCTTTTTCATAGTCTCCGATATGACTGGAGATCCCTATGATTTAGTGGAGAAAGCAATTGAGGAAGGGAATAAACTAGGTGCAAAATATATTGAAGCAAGGTTAGTTAAAACTAGCCTCAACACAAGTATCCTAAAAAACGGTGTACCAGAATTAGGAGGAATTATCCGAACTAATGGAATTGGCATAAGAGTGCTTAAGAATGGTGGTTTAGGTTTTGCAAGTTTCAATGAAATGACTAAAGATGAGATGAAAATAGCTGTTGCTTTTGCTACTAAAATGGCAGAAGCGACCGGTGAAAAAAGAGGTAAGAAAATAGTCTTTAGTGATGAAGAAATACATGAAGCTGATTATAAATCACTAGGTGCAAATGGAAAGCGTCCAATGGAAGTAGACCCAGAGGAAAAAATCCAGAGACTAATTGGTTTGGATAAAATCCTCGCAGAACTTCAAACTGGAGCTATCATACCATATAGATTTTTTCAGATGATTGATCAAACAGAAGAAAAATATCTATTAACAAATGAAGGAGCGAATATCAAGAGTGAAATTGATCTTATTCAACTATTTGGGCTAGCTGTAGCGGTGAATCCAAATACAGGTTCAAAAGAACAGTTGATGATACAGAAGGGAAAAGCAGGGGGATTGGAAGCTTTTGATTATTGGAAAATCGAAGAGTATATCGAAAAAGAAGCAAAAACACTTGGGAAAATAGTGACAGAAGCAAAAGAAGCACCCAAGGGTATAATTGATTATGTTGTTGGTCCAAATGTCATTGGTATAATGTGTCATGAAAATCAGGGACATCCTTCTGAAGGCGATAGAATTCTTGGAAGAGAAGGAGCACAAGCGGGAGAAAGTTATCTAAACAAAGAAATGATTGGAGAAAGAATAGGTTCAGAAAGTGTAACAATAATCGATGACTCAACTCTTGAAGGATCATATGGTTTTTACCTTTATGATGACGAAGGCGTAAAAGCAAAACCTAGATATCTTCTTAATAAAGGAATTTTCGAAGACATGCTACATAATAGAGAATCAGCAGCTTTTATGGGAACTTCCAGCACAGCCGCTGCAAGAGCAATAGGGTATAATAGAGAACCAATTCCAAGAATGGCAAATACATATCTTGAACCTGGAGATTTTACATTTGAAGAGATGATAGAAGATGTAAAATTGGGTGTATTGATGCAAAATTTCACTGAATGGAACATAGATGATAGAAGATATCAATCAAAATATGTGGGACTTGAAGCATTTTTAATCGAAAATGGAGAAATAAAACATCTCGTAAGAAGACCTATTGTGGAAACAACCACTCCAAAATTATGGGGTTCTGTTGATGCAGTAGCTAAGAAAGATCTACTAGAATTTGATGCAGCAACTTGTGGAAAAGGAGACCCAATGCAAGGAGCTCCTGTATATCATGGGGGGTCTTTTATGAGAATAAGGAAAGTGGAGGTAAGGTGATTTAATGCCAGAAAAAATGAATGTTGAAAATATGATTAATCTTTCAATCAATAAACTCAATGAATTAGATTTCGTTGACTTTGTAATCGAAACAGAAAGAAGTAACAGATCGCAATTAAGATTTGCTGATAATCAGTTTACAGTTGCAAAAAACTGGGCTTCTACTATCCTAAGTATTTTTGCAGTAAAAGAATCTCGAACAGTAGCAACTCAAATAGAGGATTTGTCAGAGCAGACGATTAGTTCATCCATTGAATCTCTAGCTAAACTTGCTGGATCACTTCCTAAGAATGAAAATTACATGGGAATCTCTGATGGCCCTTTTAGCTATCCTAACATAGAACATTTAGCAGATACTGAATTTTTGGATTTTCATGATAAATCTATAGATAATGTTGAAGCAGCTATTAGAGCAGCTGAAGAGGAAGGAGCTAAAAGATCAGCAGGAGTACTTCTATGGGACGTAACAGAACGCAATCTTCGTTCATCTCATGGAGCATTAATCAAAAGCAATTCAACAAGATATGAGTTTAGTATAAGATCATTTGTTGATGAAAAAAGCTCTGGAAGTGGTGTTGCTGTTGGAAGACTTTCTTCTAAACTAGATTTTGAAAAAGCAGGAACAGATGCAGGGAGAGTAGCTAAGATGTCTGTTGGGGGAATCAATGGAGAACCAGGAAAATATAATGTTATACTAAGTCCAAAAGTTGCTGGTGATATTATTGCAGCTACACCTACTGCAGCAAATCCTTTCAATGTTGAAATTGGATTTTCGTGGTTAAAAGATAAAATTGGTGAAGAAATCGGACCAGATTTAGTGACAGTTTATGATGATGCGTTGTTACCAAATGGTTTAGGATCACGAGTTTGTGATGATGAAGGACATCCAACAGGACGAAATATAATTGTGGAAAATGGTGTACTCAAAGGATATATACACAATACTTCAACTGCAAAAAAGGCAGGTACAACTAGTACTGGAAACGCAGGATTAGTCTTTCCTGTGAACTCAAACATCTTCTTTGAACCAGGAGAACAAACCTTCGAGGAACTGCTTGAAATTTCTAAAGACAAACCAACTCTTTACATTACCAACAATTGGTATACAAGATTTACAAGTTATGTTGATGGAGTATTCTCTACCATACCAAGAGATGGAATGTTTGTAGTAGAAAATGGAGAGATTAAACAACCTGTAAGAGAATTGCGTATAACTGATACAATGCTCAATATCTTCAAGAATATTAGAGCTATGAGTAAGGAGAGCATTCAAATTAAAACATGGGAAGTACCACAACCAGTTTTTATCCCATATATTCTTGTAGAAGATGTAAACCTAACAGCTGCAACTTCTTAATACTCCTCACTCTTTTCTTCTATTTCTCTGATAGATAGGTTTGAGACAATTTCAATGCACATTACA
>JAGLTP010000624.1 GCA_023135215.1 Candidatus Heimdallarchaeota archaeon | reverse complement strand
TCAATCATTTTCATTATAAAAAAAAACTGGAATATTTATAAACAATAGTCACAAATTGTGATATTATATTGTAATATGAAATAGTCAAACTAGGAATGAATTCAAGTAAAATTACCATTTATGGAATTTTTTAAAACTAATCCAATAAACAACGATATGTCACTATTTTCTTCTTTTCCTTAGAATAAAGATTGTTGAAGAAATTAATAGAGATACTAATAACAATATTGAATAATTCCTTGAAAATTCATTGCTTTTTGATGACAATTTCCTTTAGCTTTTCTGCTAGGATATAATCATTATTCAAGGGTAAATGAGGACCATGTTCTTTCAATCTTGAACCGAGAGCAATTAGAACAACTTCATACTCTTCCATTATCTTTTCTGCTTCCATCCAAGAAAGATTCTCTAAAATTACAGATTCAAGAGAGTTTTCTGAAGAATTTTCATTTCTTGATATCATTATGAAGTTTTAGTTCTATTATTTAAAACCTCAACCATACTAGCTTAAATCTAGAAATTACAATCTAGAACAAAGACCACATTTAAAACATGTTAAAAAAAACTTACAACATGCATACTGAAGCAATACACGAAACAGAAGAGATTCATACCTATAGATTAGACAATGCTGCCACTCTCTACAGCCTTGCTTCTTCTCATAGAATCCCCGTAATGTTTCGCCTAAGTGCTTCATTAGTTGATCCTATTAAAATAAGCACCCTTCAGCAAGCTCTTGATAATATCCTTGTTCGTTTTCCTTATTACCAGGTGAATCAAAGAACTGGTTTGTTTTGGTACTACTGGAAAACTAATTTTGGAAAACCCAAAGTAATAATTGATTCCAAATATCCTTGTCAAAAAATGCCGATAAGAAAAAGGGGAATCTTTCCCTTCAGAGTTAGAGCTTTTAAGAACAGAATTGCTGTTGAGTTTCATCACAGTATAACAGATGGAACTGGAGCCTTAACCTTCCTAAAAGCATTGATTTTTGAGTATTTGAAACTGAAAAAAGGAATAAAAGAAGAACCTACAGATATATTTAGACCAGGACAAACAATAGATCCTGAAGAATATGAGGATGCATACAAGAAGAATTATGACAAAACTTATCCAGGTTTTTCTAAATCTTCGAGAGCACTCCATCTCCCATACAAACTAGAGAGGAGAGGAATTTATAATATAATCACAGGGATAATGCCTGTACAAGATGTTCTGAAACTCACCAAAAAGTATAATGTTACACTTACGGAATTTCTAGCAGCTGTATACATTGATACACTTCAAGAAATCTTGTTTGGTTTTCCTGAAAAGAAAAGGAAAAAACACATGAAACCAATCAGATTAATGGTTCCTGTAAATCTTCGAAAAATGTTTCCCTCTAAGACTATGAGAAATTTTATTCTTTATGTTACTCCTGGTATCGATCCACGTTTAGGTCATCATTCTTTTGAAGAAATAATCAAAGAAGTCTTTCATTACATGCGGCTAGAAGTTAATGATAAATATATCAATAAACAGATTAAAAGAAATGTAAGGGGTGAATTGCATCCATTAGTGAGAGTAACTCCTATATTCATAAAAAAACTAGGAGCAAGAGCAATTTACAATGGAATAGGACAGAATTCCTTTTCAGGAGTTTTAACCAATCTTGGCAAGATAACCTTTACAGAAACATTAAAAGAAGATATACTTGACTTTCAATTCATGCCTGCACCAAATGCTTCCACGAAAACCAGTAGTGCTATAGGTAGCTACAACGGCAAACTCTATATGAATTTTGGAAGAGTGGTGAAGGAAACTGATGTCGAGAGAATATTTTTTAGTAAGCTAAAAAAATTAGGTGTAGCAGTGAAAATTGAAACAAATTAAAGTGAAAAAAATGCCTTACTGCAGCAAATGTGGTGTCGAAGTTGATCAAGGAGTAGAAAACTGTCCATTATGTCAATTGCCAATCAACGGAATTGAAAAAGATATATTACCTCCCAAAAAATATCCTGATGTACCAGTTGAACCCCCTGGAAAAGCTCCTATGACCACAGAACAGAAGAGAGTAAGAGCATGGGAAATAGCAGGGGCAACATTACTCATACCTTTTCTGATTGTTGTTTTTACAGATCTAATTGTAAATGAAACTGTAAGCTGGGCAAGATTTCCAATGATTGCACTTTTGCTAACATGGATGCTTGTAACATTTCCATTATTATTCGCGAAAAGACCTTTAGTAATAATAACAGGAGAAGTACTATCGGTTCTAATATTCTTAGTGTTAGTCGATTATCTTCATGATTGGGTAATTGATTGGTTCTATAAACTAGCTTTGCCTAATCTTGCAGTATTGATTCTTATTGCTTCTGCAGTAACTATATTATCAACACAAGCTAAAAGAAAAGGGGCAAATATAGCTGCTTTTATCTTATTTGGATTAGGAGCTTTAAATCTTGGATTAGACCTAATTATTATGAGTACACTAGCAGGAAAGATTACTATTACATGGTCACTTTTTGTTCTTGTACCTTGTTTCATTATAGGTGGTTTCTTGCTTTATCTCCATTACAGATTTAAGAATCTGAATCAAGAAATTAAAGAACGATTACAGATGTAAAGTCATCATCACAGAGATTATATAAGTGTTCAAGCCACCTCAACTTTATGGATGGTCTGAAAAACAAGCTTAAATCATTATTTATGATTATTTTTTTCTTATCCATGATGGTTGGTTTCTCAAATAATGTAAGTGCAATCTCAATTATAATTGAAAAACAAAGCTTTCCTGCATTAACGAGATCTTGGGAGAATGTTACTCTGCTTTATGATAACTATTTTCACAATTCTTCAGATGTATATCAAGAAATCAATAGATTTCATGATTTAGTACCAGAACTAATTGACATAGAAACTTTTGGTCAAAGCTATCAAGGGAAAGATCTTAAAGTTTTGAAAATTACAAATGAATTAAGGAATTACCAAAAAGCGAAGACCTTAGTAGTAGCTCACCATCATGGGAGAGAACAAATATCAGTTGAGGCAGCTCTCCGTTTCATAATCCACTTACTTAACTCTTATCAAAAAGATGAGGTTTTATCTAGTTATATTGACACACAAGAAATTTATGTCATCCCAATGCTAAACCCCGATGCTTTGGATATAGTCATTAATGAAGGAAATCATTGGTTGAGAAAAAACGTTAGACCATTCGACGATGATGGGGATTTAGAATTTGATGAGGATCGAAGAGAGGATGTGAACGGAGATGGAAAAATATCTTCTTTTGATGTTTATAACAACACCTACCCAGGTGCTCCTGTTTACATGTACTCCTACTATGAAGGGATTGATAATGACGGTGATGGTGAAATCAATGAAGATATGGTTGGTTACACAGATTTAAACCGAAACTATGATGCTTTTTGGAGAGAAGGTGGAGGTTGGGATCCAGACCCTATCTCTCAAGTTTTTCCAGGACCTACTCCCTTCTCAGAACCAGAAACCCAAGCTTTTAGAGATTTTGCTTTACAGCATCGATTTGCCATGGCCTACTCTTTACATTCAGGTATCAATGCAACCTTTTTCACAGATGATGAAGGAGGGTGGACAGAACCATATCTGTATAGACAGATGATTGATGATTATAGAGAAATTCTTCCAGCTTCGTATACTTCAATGTATTATGAACCTTCTACTACTCATAAACCTGAAGCTGAATTGCCATATGTTTTATCAGGCTCATGGGATTCATGGATGTATCAAAAAAGGGGTACAATCGCTCCAATAACATTTGAGCTCTATAGAAATTTGTCTTCAATATTACCTGAATCTGAAACTATTATTGAAGAAAATTCCACTCATCAAATCATTGAATGGACAGAGATTTATGGCTACTTCACCCCAGAGAAGGATTATATTAACGCGCTTTGGGAAGATGTAAAACCAGGTTTTGATTATCTTCTTGCTAATACCCCAAGATTAGGAATTGAAGCTGAGATAGTAATTAAGGGATTCGAGCAAGGAGACGATATTGGTTTATCTCTAGTTTTAGATAATCTAAGTCCAAGAATAGAGACAATGGATAGAATAGGAGTCTATGAAGAAGACCTCTCTTTAATCAAGAATGGAACAAAAATATATGCAATAGGTAGTTATTCCCTTCAAGTTGATTTAATTCTACCTCACAGTCTAGAAGAGCAAGAATATGTTATCAAAATTGGAAATGAATATGTAGGATTCACACCTTTGGAAATCAAAAAGAAAGAGATTCGCTATGGATTGATTATAGGATTATCAATTGCAGGTGTAGTATTGTTTGGAAGTGGATTAGGAATTTATTTCTTAGTTAGAAGAAGATAAGAGAATCTTCTACTTTTTCATATATCTTCAGATTCAGGAAAAAAAGAAAAATCCCAAAATAAACGTAAATAGTAAGAAATATATGTTCTGAGTGATACATATTACGAAATATTTATGATTAAAAAACTAAAAGGCTATTATTTA
>JAGLTP010000623.1 GCA_023135215.1 Candidatus Heimdallarchaeota archaeon | reverse complement strand
TGTATATCTGTTGCACTTACACCAAATGGACTAAATACAGGTGCAGCTCCTGGTGCTCCAGGATCTCCGGGAGCTGGTTGTTCTGGTGCTTTTTGAAGATTAGCAGCTGCTTTCATGAGATCAGAATTACTAACGCCAGAACCAGAACCATTTGGCATTGTAGGAGCGGGAATATTAGCTCCACTTCCATCTAATGAAGGAGCTCCAACATTACCACTAGGGGCAGCGCTCAAATTTGGTGCTCCTGAAGGGGCAGCACTTATATTAGGGGCTCCTGCTGCTGGTGCTGCTGCTATTGGTGCTGCAGCTTGTGCTCCTTTTCCAACTATTAATCTCTGTGCTACAATCCCAAGAGATTGTTCAATAGTTGATATTCTTGTATCTAAAGTATTAATATAATCCTCCATCCTCTCGGTGGATTTAACCATAATCGCACCAAAGTTCTCGATTAGTTTCGTCAGTTTCATAATAGCTTTTCTGGAAGGTTCAGAACTTCCAGAAAGTAAACCGTCTAGATAGTCATCGATTGACACATGTATCACGTTAACTCCCAAATGGAAATATAAAAAGTCTATGATATTTCTTAATATTACCTCAAAAAGGATTTTAGGCTATTTGATGATTTCAACATCTTAAAAATGAATATTTGAAAGAAAGAAGGAAATTTCAGTCTATTAAGATTTTAGTTGAAAATTTCTGGAATAACTTCTACAACCTTTTCTATATCCTCTCGAGTGATACCAAAGTAAGTAACCATACGGAACAAGTTGTCACCCATCTTACTTGTTTTTATTCCGTTATTGTAAAATCTAGAAAGAATCTCTTCTGCATCCCAGGAAGTTTCAGTAGTGTCAGTAATCACGATATTTGTGTCAACCGGTTTGATTTTCAGATTTGGAATTTCTAACAATGCTTTTTCGAGTATTTTAGCATGTTTATGATCTTCTTCTAGCCTATCTACCATGTTATTCAAAGCGTAAATTCCTGGAGCCGCAATTACCCCAGCTTGTCTAAGACTTCCTCCAACGCTTCGTCTATTTCTTCGTGCTAAATGAATAAACTCTTCAGAACCTACTAACATTGAACCAATAGGGCATCCTAATCCTTTACTTAAGCAAAACTGAATGCTATCTGCTTTTTCCACAATTTTGGATACTGGTACGCCTGATGCAACAGATGCATTGAAGACACGTGCTCCGTCCATATGCACTAAACCATCATTCTCGTGAGCGATTTTTGATAGAGTATCAATATTTTCTTTTGGAATTATTTTCCCCCCTCCTCTATTGTGAGTATTTTCAATACAAAGAAGCTTAGGATGTGCCCAGTGAACATTATAAGGTTGGGTGAAATACTTCTCCACATCTTTTGGATTCATCAAACCATTTTGACCTTTAATTAAGTAAGGATGTGCCCCGACAATTTGAGCAAAACCACCTACTTCATACATGTAAATATGGCTTTCAGATTCTAAAACTATCCCGTCTCCACGATTTATGTGAGTCATATTTGCTACTAAATTTCCTTGAATACCGCTTGTAACTAGTAATCCTGCCTCTTTCCCGAGCATTTTAGCCGATAATTCTTCTAACTCTATCGTAGATTTGTCTTCTCGCCAAATTTCATCTCCTAATTCAGCTGTCATAATCGTTTCTAGCATTTCTTTGGATGGGAGGGTAAAAGTATCAGAACGTAAGTCTATCATTAATTTTTTGGGAATTTGTTAAAATTTAAAGTTATCTAATTCTTCTGAAGAATGAAATTTATATACTGATACTGAAACATTTAGGATATGAAGGTCATGAGAATCTATTCTGAATTTGCAAGAGTCTACCATGAAATGTATCAATGTATCTTTAATTATGAAGAGGATTTCAAATTATATCACAAACATTTGTCAAAATTGAAGTGCTGTAAAATTCTGGAAATAGGGTGTGGGAGCGGGAATCTTGCTAAATTCTTCCTTGAGAATAAGTATGACTATACTGGTCTTGACATATCTAAAGAAATGATAGATCTAGCAAAGGAATTTGTTCCTGAAGGTCGATTCATTAGGGGTGATATGAGGGATTTAGAGATAGATGATGAATATGAAGCTGTTATAGTAACAGGTAGAACCTTCACTCACATGACTACCAACCATGATGTAATGTTTGCACTAAATTCTATACATGAAGTATTGCAAAAAGAAGGATGGCTTGTGTTTGACAATTTCAATGCTTATGAAATTTTCACTGGTTTCAAAGAAGAAATGGCACACAAAGCAACTTATGACGGAAGAAAATACTCTAGGAAAAGCAAAACATCTTTTGATTTCGAGCACGGCTGGACCTGGAAATGGGAAGCGGAATATAAAGTAGAAGATGGCAAAGAAAAACAAACTTTTGAAGATGAAATAATGTTAAGGGCATTTACAGAAGATGAATTAAGATTATTTCTTACATTAAATGGATTCAAAGTAAAAGAAATGACATCAGAAAATAATGCAATATTAACCGTTGCACATAAAATAAAAGAAAAGAAAACTAATGCTCAAAAATTATATTTCAAGCAGAAACTAAACAAGATTAGTGAAACTTAATCGGTTTCGGAAGTTTGTCAATATACTTCAAGAAAGATTCAGGCCATTTATCTTGGTCTATTCCTTTTTGAGCTATAAATGCTGTAAGA
This sequence comes from Candidatus Heimdallarchaeota archaeon, assembly GCA_023135215.1. The sequence continues at coordinate 6,819 of JAGLTP010000623.1, read as the reverse complement.
AATCTCTCAAAAGATCCACCGCCACATCCACTCCAAAGCTCAATATTCTCTTCAGCTTTTACTGAGAAACCCTTTGGATACTTATGTCCAATTACGGAGATGTTTTGCATCTCTAACCATTCGCTTTTTTCTCTTGTTCCTCTGTAAGGCATATAAGCTTCGAAATCTATTGTTCCTACTACAAGCTCTTCCTCAGCATCCATTTCTTCTTCTTTGTGTGATTGTTGTAGCCACCAAGGCATTACTCTAGCTTCTCTTACTTCTAAATCAAGTACTTCATCAAAGATCTTTCTAAGCTTAATACGAACTTCTCCACCAGCCTTTTTTGTTTGTTCTGGTGATCCTATGAAAAGTGTCTCAATTCGGTGCAATTCGTCAACTCTTTCAAATCCATAAGCTGAACCAGATTCATATCTGTATGTTGGACCAGACCAGTCATAGATTTTAATTGGTAAACTTTCTTTAGCTAATGTTTTTCCTTGTAAAAATGCCCAGAATGGAGGACATTGAGCATAAGAAAGACCTCCTATAGGTGAAGTTACTTTCTCTGCAAGCTTTTCCGATGGGATTGTTTTAGTTATAGTTATGTAATCTGCTATTTCCTCAAAATATTCAGGAGTTGGTTCTTTTGGTTGAACAACAAAATAGGGTTCAAATCCTCCTTGGTAAATCCCCTCAGCATGTTCTGAACGTAGCCAGATTGACCAATCCACTAGTTTTGGTATCATCATCTGGTCAAATCCTAGAGGTTTGTAAATATTATCAACCATTATCTGTTTGAGTGCTTCAGCAAGTGTTGTTATCGTAGGTGATAAAATCCATTGGTTACGATAATTTGTTCTTTGAATCCAATTTGCTTGTTGCATTAATTGGGTAGGATTATCGTTTGTGAAGAGTTCCTTTTTCCCGCTATACCAGACAATATCATGATGTTCTTTTTTTGCTCCATATTGTTGTTTGGAAATCTTTTCTCCAACTCTTCGAACAATTCTTTCAATTGCTCCTTTCTCAATGAAATCTTCTTCAATCTCAGGATCTATTTCTATCTTGACCCATTTCTTCCCGTTTTGTTCACTGAAATCTAAGCTCTTGGTTAATGGTAACGTAAAATCTGTAACAGGGAGGTCTTCAATCTCTGTTTCTATTATGTATTTCTCAAAACTGAACCCTCTTACTCCCACACGGTATTTCTTCCCTAATTGATTGGATAACTGTTTCCTTAATCTTAAGATGGCTACATGAGGTGATAGAGAATCTTCTGAGTCAATTTCCAGAAAAAGCTTGTTCTCCTTTGATTCCCACTTTTGAATATCAAATTTACCTTCTTCTCTTGTATTGTTGGTTTTTGTCACAAAATCATCTAAGAATTGTTTCAATTCATCTATGCTTTCCTCAGGTAGAGGACCACTTAGAGTAAAATGTGCTTCAAGATAATGTTTCATTTTAAGGTCATCAAAAATATTTCATTCATAGTTTTAAGTTATTCTATTAATTGAAAAAGTATGATCTTTAATCAAATGAAATATCATGACCAGTAAAAATATATAATAAGCACTTAACAATGACAAAGATGTCTTTAGAAGAACAAGAACCAACAGAAAAGAGAAGTCGCATAAAAGAACTGCTTTCTCTACCTCGCTCATTGATCATAGTTTTTATCACAACTCTTCTGATGAGAGCGGGATTCTATATGTCGATTGCAATATTTACTAATCCAAATTACTTGGTAGGTTTCACTTCTATGCAACGAACTTTGTTGTTTATAGTCTATCCTCTAGCTGAATTACTCACAGTTGCTTTTTTTGGAATTATGGCTGATAAAGTGGGAAGGAAAATAGTATATTTCATTGGTTTAAGTGTAACTGGGGTAGCAATTTTACTATTCAGTTTTACACAAATTTTCGGTGTTCTTCTAATTTTTTCAATGATCATGGGAGTAGGTGCAGCAGCTCAGGTAGCCTCAACTTTAGCTATGGTTGCAGATAAATCTCCTCCTGATCAAAGAGGAAGATTCATGGGTTTCTATGACGCTATGACTCTTTTAGGTTTGGGTTTAGGTTTTGGTGGTGGTTTCCTTTTATTAGAAATTCATTTCGAAGAATTGATTCCAGAGACATCTACTTTTTGGTATTTCTTATTAGATCACAAGCCTGAAACTCTATTCGTTGTTGCAGCTGTTGTAATCTTTATTGCACTAATTCTAGCAGTCGTTCTGTTAAGAAAAACAATCTTTCAACCTGATTTAGTTACTGAAGAAGGATTCTTCACAAAACTACTTACCGTTCTAAAAGACAAGAATATTAGACATCTTATGCCGGTCTGGATTCCAATAATCTGTCTTTATGCAATAGTGCTAAGAAGATCAGAGGATTTAGCACACCAGTTGGATTTGCATAATGTAAGCTTAATAGTTGTTTTAGCCATAATATTTGGTTCAATACTCATTGGATTCCCAATTAATGGAATACTAAGTGATCGTGTAGGCAGAAAACCGTTCTTGTACATAGGGATGTTTTCCTTTGCAGCTTTTGTTACTCTTTTAGTATTCGGTTCCAGTCATCCTAATGAGAAAATGCTAGTGTATCTGTCTCCAGCTTTACTAGTGATTGGTATTGGCTGTGGAGCTTTTCCACCTGCAGCTTTAGCATTACTTGCAGACCTTACGAAAAAGGAAAACTATGGGAGCTCAATGGGGGCTTATAGTGTAGTTTATGGGACAGGGATGGTAATAGGTCCTCTCTTAGCTGATGTAGCTTATAATATCTATGATATCTGGGGAATAATCATTCTAATCTGGATTCTCTGTGCAATAAGTGTAACTGGGACAAGACTTATCCCAAAAGCAGTAATGAAAACGAAGCATTAAAGCAACTAATATCCTTCATCCAGATCTACAATATTGATTATTTTCTCTCCTCTAATGAATCGATTTATGTTGAGAAGAAGACTTTTGGTAATCTCAAATAACTGTAAATCGGTTGCCCAGGCTCTATGAGAACTCATGATAATATTATCTAGTTCATGAAAAGGAAATTTGGAAGGATAACAAGGCATAGGTTCTTGATCTTCTCCCCCTCTTCTATCTGGATAAATATACCATGTATCTATAGCTGCTCCTTTGATTTTCTTATTCTTTAGAGCGTTATAGAGTGCTTCTTCATTTATTGTATCCCCTCTTCCAACATTAATTACAATCGCATCTGATTTCATTACATCAAATTCCTCTTTATCAAGAAAATTAACTGTATTAGGTGTTTTGGGAAGACTGTTAAAAATGAAATCTGCTTGACTAATAGCTTCTAATTTCTCGTCAGGCAAATAGATCTTAATGTCAGAATCATTACTATCTTTTGACTTCTTTACGGCTATTAATTTCATTTTGAAGGGTTCAACAAGCTTCTTGAAACTTTTGGCAATTTCCCCATATCCTAAAAAGAGCAAAGTTTTGTTGAACAACGTTACTGAATTATATTTTCTCGGATGCCAATCTCCTTTCCTTAATAACTGATCATTTTGAAGTAATTCTTTCGAGGCAGCATTAAGCATAGCAAAACCAAATTCTGCAATAATGAAAGCATGTCCATGATTATTAGAAAATACTATTCCTCTTTCCTTGAATATTTTTAGTTGGTGCCTATCCACTCCTGTTGCAAAGGTCTGCTGAAACTTCAAGTTCTTTGCTTTTTGTAGCTGTTCTTCTGATAAACTGAAACCAAGTATAATATCAGCTTGAGAAAGAGCGTCTTCCCTTTCTTCATCAGTAAGATCACTGTAGAATACAATTTCAGCTGATTCGTCAAGCATATCTCTGATTGCTTTTTCGCTTTCCTCATCTGGTTTTGTCATCATGTAAAGAACTTTCATATTTGTCCATTTAAAAATACTAATTTTAAACTTTTATTGTTAACATAATAGTTATAATAATAAAACAAAATTCAAATAGTCAAAAGCATCTATTTAGTTATCCAATGAGCGAGCATCCTGAAGCTTCTGATATTGAAGGTTTGATTAAGCAGTTGAAATATAGTTCTATACCTCTTCAAAGGGAAAGGGCAGCATATATTTTAGCTAATTATCGAGAATCAATTGTTTTAGAAGCTCTGTTAAATGCTCAACTTACTGATCCTAACCCTAGAGTGAGAGATGCTGCATCTCAGGCTTTAGCTTCACTAATGACAGCAGAGGAAATTGAAGAAGAAGATATTCTTGAAGAATTAAAGAAAGCACAAGTAGGAACTGATACGGACTATAGAGAAAATATTGGTGGTCAGCTTTTTAATCTCTCCAAAGATTTTGAGATTATTCGAAAAGGGATGCGAAAAACAAAATTTGATTGGAAAGACTCATTGGAATTAAAGCAACTTTTCAATTCTGTGGAAAAGGACAAACATTTGAAAAAACAACCTAACGTTAAATCAATAATTAACTCAATCCTCTTACTTCCGATTGATGATTCAAACATGGGTCGTGATGTAGCAATAGCACTTTCAGAAATCTTGAGAGTGAGCTCTGATGAAATTGAGCGATTGAATGCAATTGGCTGCTTAAATAATATTATCACAAATATAGATAGGTACACTCCATTTTTTGGAATAGCTGAAGCTTACATAATGCTATTCAAAGCATCTGATGAGTGTGAGATGAGAATTGCAGCTTTCAAATGTTTGGAGGAGATTATAGTCAAGAAAAAATCCTTGGCAAAAATGAATCTCTATACTAATGACATAGTCAAACTTCTCACTTTTTCTTATGATCAAAAGATCAGAGAAATTGCTCTTTTTGCATATCCTGATTTAGTGCTGATCCAAGAGGAAAAAATGCCTATCTTAGCGGATCTAATAATAGGTATTGTGAGAGCAACTTATGAAGATAGATTAAGAGAGATGGGACTTAAGGCTCTGGAAGCAATAATCATCAAGGAAATCTTGACTGAAGAAAATGTTCAACGGATAGTGAAAATACTCAAATCACATCATAATAAGAATGTAAGAATCAGAGCTATAGAACTTTTCACTCAAATAATTCATCAAACTGAACTGGAAGTAATTGAACCTGCTATATCCGCATTAACTGAGATTGTGTTGAATACAAAAGTAGAAGACATCTGTTATTCTGCAATCCAAAATATAGAAAAGTATACATTTTCGCTTAAAACTAAGAAAAGAGCAGAAGTAATTTTTTCAACAATGGAAGATGTTACACTCAAATCCCATCATCCATTTCTAGCTTTCAGGGCTTATAGTATCATTGAAAGTGTTATACTAAATCATCCAAAGAAATTCACAAAGGGATTTGCTTCTGTATTCGTGGAATGTCTGAAATTGCATAAGGATATAGGAGTAATGGAGCAAATACTTCTTGCGTATTCAGAGTTGGTGATAAATAGAAATCTTCTACCAAGAGATGTAAAACAATTTATTAAAACAATTCTTTACCTATCTGCTGACCCTGAAGTACTAGAAGGTTTAGTAAGTATCTTCAAAGAACTAATGTTGTCAAGCAAAGAAGTAATGGCTGAAAAAATAATTAATAGGTTAATGGAGATAATTGGCAAGACTCTAGTTAAGGATGATATTTTCCTTCTATTAGAAGAATTAGATGAACATGATTTCATTTGATTTCGTTTTAAACATAAAACAGGAACTGTGAAAGCACTACTAAAGCAACAATTATTATCATTATCCAAGGTTCAAACTTGAACTCTCTTATAACGTCTCTGAATAGAATTGGAGCTATTAATGAAATAATTAAGAAGAATGTTCCAAGATAATACAATTGTATAGTATGATCTTCATACGATACTGAAGCTCTAAACGACAAACCAACAAATATTGTTGTCACGATGAACTCTACAACAATATAAATCAAAAACGGTAAATGCATATCCTCATGCTTTTTCATTTGATAAGCTAGAAATAAAATAGGAATGTAGAACAGGAAAATATCTGTATAGAAATCAGTTGTTTGAAGAAGTTTGAGTTTGAGAGCATCTGAAGCAAGACTGGAATCAAAAGAATCGAAAGGAACGATTGGGAAGCCAATTAATTCTTTGGAAAAAGGCCACAAGATTTGAATTCCGTAAAGATAGGCCATATCAAGCACACAATGAGTTAATATTCCAATCCCTAAACCAATCCCTAAACCAACAAAATCATAAGAAGTCCTTTTCTTAATTTGTGGAATAAATCTGAGTGAAATGGTTATCCCAGTTATAAGTGCAAAAAAGAGCAGACTATGAGAGAAAGAACGATGCAAATCAGCAGCTTTTTCTCCTATTGCTAGATAAGCGAAAGCTGTTATTATTATATCAAAATCAGGAAGAATAGCTCCAATAACAGCGCCAAGCTTGAATTCCTTTCTTTTAGAAAAACTAGCCAGAATCAACCCCGATAGTAAATGAACTCCACCTTGCACAGCAGTTTTACAACTACTAGATATTTATTTCTTGCGTAATAACGATAAGGAAAATTATGATGAAACGATATTTTCAACTGATTTGCTGATTTTATCAAAAATAGAAGTTGCTTCTTTTTCCTCCACATCCCCATAAATGAAAACCCTGAGTGAAGGGAAGATAGAGATTTTGTTCCCACTTTCTTCATCCTTTAGAATTAAACACACTTTTGTCTCGCGAAGAATTTGATAAGAATCAAGTTCGTTGAGCAAATTGTCCTTGATACTAGTTAGAGGAACATTGTAGAATTCATCTGGATAACCTTCGAATCCTTTCTTCTTCTTACAAGGAGCAATTGTGTTATAAATCATCTAAAAAACAGAAACAATAAACGCTTTTTAATCTTGCCTAAAGAACAGAAAAAA
>JAGLTP010000622.1 GCA_023135215.1 Candidatus Heimdallarchaeota archaeon | reverse complement strand
TTGGAGCTATATATTAGCACCGCAATTCTCACAGAATTTTACTCCACTTTGAACTTTTGCTCCACAACTGGAGCAGAATTGAGCTCCTGTAGAAGGAGAAGTTTCAGTTTGTGCTGCAACAGATACACTTGGAGTTTGAGATTGAACAGGCTGATCTCTTGCTGGTCCTCCTGTTGGAGGTTGTACGAAGGTTATATCTTTGCTTAAATCCCTGAATCCATATACAAGCATAATGAAACCAATGATGTTACCTATTGGTCCGAATAAAGTAAAGAATGAGACTATCGAAGTTATAAGATTTATACACACAGCAATGAACAGTATCAAAGGAGGTTTCTTATTGAAACGTCCCTTATTTTGATAATCAACAAACAATCTGTAAACAAAGTAGAAACCTAATGCTAACGAGGCATTTCCTATAAGAGATATGACTGTGCCACCTATTCCAGGAACAAAAATACCCAGAATAATCGCAACTATGTATCCTTGAATTCCATAACTTGCATTCTTTCCATAATCATTTATTGGATCAGCTTTGTGAAGAAAACTAAATCCAGAACCAAGCTTATAGTATTGGATGTAAGTCATAATTAAAATAATTATTAAAGCAAGCCCTGCTATAACCACCAGAGCTATTACAACAGCACCACCGGTGAATAATGCTTCAATCATACCATAGAGATCATTTGGATCAAGATCTGCTAAAGAAGATCCAAGTATAACAACTATTGAAATTATTATTACAATAAACATAGCGATTGCAATGAATACAGTCCACAACAGATATTTGTACAACTTATTTGAACTATCTGCTATCTTGTGTTTTGCATAATCAAAAGGATGCATTTGTGATTGTTGGTTCATTTTATTAACACCAAGATGGATTTATCCTCGCATATTTAAATAGGTTTTCTTTCACAGACGCAGCAAATTTACTTAAATAGAAAAATAATTATAAAACTATCTAGAAAATCACTTTTTGATTTCATCTCCACAATATGGACAGAATTCAAATTCCTCAGCTAATTCTCTTTTACAATTTGAGCAAGATAAATTTACACTTTTACCACAATAGGGGCAAAATTCAAACTCCTCTTTCAGCTCTTTGTTACAATGAGGACATTGAAGAAGTGAAGGTTTTTTTTCTGGCTTTTTCTCTTTTTTCGGTTTTGGTTGTTCTTCTGGAAGCATACTTTCAGGAATTGGAATTTCTCGTTTTGTAGGGGGAGGAGCAGATTTTGTTGGAGCTTCTACAGCTAAACCTGGAGGAACAGGTGGAACATCTTGGAGCTGAGATCTTTTTGTTATCCTCTCTTTTGATGAATCTGAAGATGAAATCTTCTTTTTCACCTTTTCAACTAGTTTCTTCACACCACTCATTTAATCAAATGATATTACACGCTATCTTTTTTATATTTTGCTTTACTCCCCCGCATTAAAAGAAGTAATAAAAAACGATTTATTTCAAAAACACGCTAATCTAATCTATAGATTCATATTTATTGTGAAACACAAACTTGTTAAGATTCATCCTTTCAGGCCGATTTCTTTCATGTTCAAGTTGATGTTCTTCTAGAACATCTTCAAAATCCTCATTGTGTTTTCCAATACCTATAACTGCAATTAATTTCATTTCTGGTGGTATGTTTAGTATTTCTTTAGCAACATCCTCCTTGAAACCTGCCATTGGGTGAGCTACTAAACCTAAATCAGTAGCACGAAGGAGGAGAAAAGCTGTTGCCATTCCAGTATCAAAAAGGAAATAAATCTTATCTTTGATAACACAATCGAATTCTTGTTTACTAAACACAGCAACTATCATAGAAGCTTTTTGAGCCCAA